>NZ_JBEOXE010000100.1:0-21297 GCF_040296485.1 Streptomyces sp. NPDC002138
AACGGAGAACCCCTCATGTTCACCAGCTCCTGGCAGCGCCCGGTCATCCTGGCGGCAGCCTCCCTGGCCCTCGTCACCGGCACGGCATGCGCCGCGCAAGCCGCGCAGTCCCACACCCCCACGGGCATCACCTCCCAGGCCATCACCGGCCAGCCCGCCCACTGCGCCTCCGGCGGCGAAGGCGGCGAAGGCGGCAAGGGCGGCGAAGGCGGATCCGGCGGCCAGCCCGGCCAGCCCGGACAGCCCGGCAAGCCCGGCACGGCCGACTGCTTCACCTTCGGCGATCTCCCCGACAAGCCCAAGGAAGAACTGACGGTCGTGGACCGCGTGCGCATCGTGATGACCGTGATGGCCGACGACTCCGACGCCACGAAGGACAAGATCGCCAAGAAGTACAAGATCACGACCGAGCAGATCGACACCTGGAAGAAGAACTACCTCGAGGGTGACTGGATCGCCCTGATGGCAGGCGCCTTCCCCGCCGCTTCGTAAGGCGGGAAGCCGGTCAGGCCCCCGGAACCGGTTCACCGACACCGATCCGCCGACACCGATCCACCGACACCGATCCACCGATTCACGGAAGATCATTTCTAGGCTAGGGAGCATCTCATGCGTGCACGTTCTTGGAAGTTCAGCCTTGGTCTCGTCATCTCGACGACCGTGATCGGTGTCGGTGCGATGGTTCCCGCCGCCACCGCCGCGACCGCGGCCCCGGCCCTGACGAGCCACACGGTCTCGGCGACCGGCCACCGGTACGTCCCCGGGAACGGCGGCGGCGACAGCCGGTCCGGCCTCGGCCGCCTCGGCAACGGGATCCAGGTGGGCAACGGCAGCGTCCGCGTCGGCGACAAGGTGTGCGCGGGCAACTGCAACGGCACGGTGAACGGCTCGAACGGCAGCGGCGGCGGCGTCTGTGTCGGACTGTGCAACGGCAGCGCCAACGGCGGAAACGGCACCCAGGGCGGGACCGGCGGGAACGGCACGCAGGGCGGCAACGGCGGAGTCTGCGTCGGCCAGTGCAGCGGCAGCGTCAACGGAGGCAACGGCGGCAACGGAGGGGCCGCACCGGCCGGCGGCGACGGCGGCAACGGGGGCAAGGGCGGCAACGGCGGCATCTGCGTCGGCACCGGCTGCGAGACCAGTGGTCAGGGCGGCAAGGGCGGCGATGGAGGCGAGGGCTGACCGGATGTGGGGCGAGCAGCGCTCGCCCCGTATCGGGATCACTGGATAGACTTTCCTGTACGGAAGCATGGCCCGTCGCGCCGACTCCGCATCCGAGTCGGCGCTGTCGCGTCGAACGCCCTTCAGCGATGTCGCCACCGCAGCGGTGCTGAGCGGTCGTCGGGTCGGCCGGGTGCGGGAGGCGCCTGATGGGCACGGCATCGAATCGAAGCCTTTACACGGGCCGCCCTTCCGGCCTGATCGGGAAGCAGATAGCGGGCTACCGGATCGAACGCATGATCGGCCGAGGTGGCATGGCGGTCGTCTACTGTGCGAAGGACCTGCGCCTGGACCGGATGGTCGCGCTCAAGCTGATCGCCCCGGAGCGCGTGCGCGACGAGGTCTTCCGCCGCCGTTTCGCCCACGAATCGCGCGTGGCCGCGAGGATCGACCACCCGCACATCGTGCCGGTATTCGAGGCCGGCGAGACCGAAGGCGTGCTGTACATCGCCATGCGGTACGTGGTGGGGCTGGACCTGAGGGGCCTGCTGGACCGGGACGGCCCGCTCCCCGTCACGGCCGCCGTCCGCATCGCCGCCCAGGTGGCCTCCGCGCTGGACGCGGCCCACGAGCACGAACTGGTGCACCGGGACGTCAAGCCCGCCAACATCCTGATCGCCGCGGGCACCGACAGCGACCACCCCGAGCACGCCTACCTCACGGACTTCGGGCTCACGAAGAAGTCGCTGTCCCTCAGCGGGTTCACCACCGCGGGCGAGTTCGTCGGCACGCTCGACTACATGGCCCCGGAGCAGATCGCGGGCAGACCGGTCGACGGCAGGTGCGATCAGTACAGCCTGGGCTGTGTCGTCTACGAAACCCTCGTCGGCTCGCCGCCCTTCGTACGCGACGACGCCCCGGCACTGCTGTGGGCGCACCAATACGACCAGCCGCCTCCCCTGGCGGAGAGGCGGCCGGATATCGCATTGGCGGCGGGAGCTGTTCTGGAGCGGGCCCTGGCGAAAATACCGGAGGACCGTTACGGCTCCTGCCTGGAATTCGTGGCGGCCCTGCGCACCGCTGCCGGAATTGGTGCCGGACAGCGGATCGACCGGTCATCCATGGAGGATGGCCGGTCGGCGGGGAATTCGGGGAGTGCGGTCAGTGCGGGGGATGTGCGGAATTCGGAGAATTCGGTAGGGCCTGCGGGTTCCGGGGATTCCGGGGATGCGGCGAACCGTGTGCCGCCACCCGAACCTCCGGGGTGGGCCTGGCCGGTCTTCGTCGATCCGTCCGGCGGGCTCTAGGCAGCGCTGCTGCGGGCGCTCCGGGCGATCCGTACGTCGTACGGGGACGGGCCGCCGGTCACAGGCCGAGGGAGACGGCGAGCCGGACCATTTCCGCCGTGGTGTTGATGCCCAGCTTGGCGCGGATGCGGCGGAGGTAGGCGTCAACGGTGTGCTTGGAGAGTCCCATGGAGCGGGCCGTCTGCACGTAGGTGCACCCGGCGGCGATGTGTCGCAGGGCCTCCTCCTCGCGCGGGGCGAGGGCGGTGGCGGGGGCTTCGGCGGGCGGCATCGTCAGCGTGAGAGTCATGGAACTTCCTCCGACACATCGGCTCGGTCATCACTGCTGCTCGCACCCTTGGAAGCAGGGGACCTATCCCGGAATGCG
Source organism: Streptomyces sp. NPDC002138 (assembly GCF_040296485.1). Classification (NCBI taxonomy): domain Bacteria; kingdom Bacillati; phylum Actinomycetota; class Actinomycetes; order Kitasatosporales; family Streptomycetaceae; genus Streptomyces; species Streptomyces sp. NPDC002138. The sequence goes on from NZ_JBEOXE010000100.1 coordinate 2,836, forward strand.
GTGTATGTCCCTGTTAAAGAGACTGTGGGTCGGACGTCATCACGCTGTCCGTCGACTGTCACAGGCGTGTCACAGGGAACATCCGCACGCGTGTCACGGGAACCATCGCGGCGAAGCCGTGCTCAGAGGCCGACGAGGGACTGCTCGGCCCAGATGGTCTTGCCCACGGCGGTGTGGCGAGTGCCCCAGCGCTGGGCGAGCTGGGCGACCAGCAGCAGGCCCCGGCCTCCCTCGTCGAAGATCCGGGCCCGCCGCATGTGCGGAGCGGTGCCGCTCGCGTCCGAGACTTCGCAGATCAGGGAGGTGTCCTCGTGGATCAGCCGCAGCTGGATGGGCGGCTCGCCGTACCGGATGGCATTGGTGACCAGTTCGCTGACCACCAGCTCCGTGACGAAGGCGGCCTCGTCGAGCCCCCACGCCGTCAGCTGGTCGGTGGCGTCCCGACGGGCCTGGGCGACGTTCGAGGGGTCGGGCGGTACGTCCCAGACGACGACCTTGTCGGCGTGGAGGGCCCGGGTCCGGGCGATCAGCAGGGCGACGTCGTCCTCGGGAGGGTGGGTCAGCAGACTCGTCAGGACGCGGTCGCAGACCGCCTCCAGTGTGGACGCGGGACGGACGAGGGCCGTGAACATGCTGTCCAGGGCCTCGTCGACGTCGTGGTCGCGGGCCTGGAGCAGGCCGTCGGTGTACAGGGCGAGGATGCTCCACTCCGGAAGCTCGACCTCGACGGTCTCGAAGGGCAGGCCCCCCAGGCCCAGCGGCGGTCCGGCCGGGACGTCGAGCAGGAACGCGGAGCCCTCCGGCGAGACCACGACGGGTGGCGGGTGGCCCGCCCGGGCGGCCGTGCAGTGCCGGGTGATCGGGTCGTAGACCACGTACAGGCAGGTGGTGCCGATGCCCCCCGCGGTGTCCCCGCCGTCCGGGCCGGCCTCGTCGGCGGACAGATGGATGACGAGGTCGTCGAGGTGGGTGAGCAGCTCGTCGGGCGGCAGGTCGACATCGGCCAGGGTGCGCACCGCGGTGCGCAGCCGGCCCATCGTGGCGGAGGCGCGGATGCCGTGGCCGACGACATCGCCCACGACCAGCGCCACCCGGGCGCCGGACAGCGGGATCACGTCGAACCAGTCGCCGCCCAGGCCGGCCTCGCCACCGGCGGGCAGATAGCGGGAGGCCGTCTCGAGCGCCGAGTGCTCGGGCAGTGAGCGCGGGAGCATGCTGCGCTGCAACATCATGGTGGAGGTGTGCGCCCGGGGGTGCCGGGGCGCGTTGCGGATGCTGATGGCCGCCTTGTTCGTCAGCTCCTCGGCCAGCCACAGGTCCTTGGGCTGGAAGGGCTCCTGCCGCTGGTGACGGCCGAAGACGGCCAGCCCGAGGATGACACCCCGCGCGCGCAGCGGCACCACCATCACCGAGTGGGTCCCGGACTCGCCGATCCAGGCCGCTCCGGGGTCCTGGGCCACCCAGCCGACGATGGCCGGGTCGTTCGTCCCGTACACCGCGCCGCGCCCGGTGGCCAGACACTCGGCGGGGGCCGACAGCGGCGGATAGACGGTCCTCTCCCCGATCACGACCCGGGATTCCGCGCCCTCCCGCAGGACCGACCGCACAGCGGTACGGCGCACGGTGACGGGCCCGGCCACCGGGTCGGACGGCGGTTCGTCCCCACGCGGGAGAGGGTCGAGGAGGTCGACGGCCACGAAGTCGGCGAGCCGGGAGACCGCGACCTCGGCCAGCTCCTGCGCGGTCCGGGGAATGTTCACCGTGGTGCCGATGCGGGCGAGGGCGGCGGCGTCGTCGACCGGCAGGGTCGGCTGCTGCCGCTCGTCCTCGCCGCCGGCCGCGCGGTGCGCGGCCAGAGCCACCGCGCGCACCCGGCCGTCGGCATCCCGCAGCGGGGCCAGCGACGTCGCCCAGCCGTGTTCCGCCGCCGCGCCCGGGGGGAGGATGAAGGCCTCGACGTACTGCGTCTCACCGGTTTCCATCGCCAGGCGCATCCGGCGCTCGGTCGCGTCGCTCACGGCGCCCGGAGTGATCTCCGGCAGCCGCAGCCCGCGCATCTCCGCCTCGCTGAGGGAGAGCGTGCGCTCCATTCCGGCGTTCGCCCGCACCAGCCGCAGGCCCTCGTCGAAGACGGCCAGGAAGCAGGGGGACTGGGTGAAAGCCCAGTCCCTCAGCGGTTCGCCCCGGGGGGCGCGGGGTTCGCCCGCCACCGCGGACACCACGAACCAGCCGGTGGTTCCGTCGGCCGTCCCGCGGTGCGCGAGCAGTCCCACCTCCAGCCGCCGGCCGTCCCGGTGCCGCAGCGCCACGGTGCCGCTCCACCGCCCCTCCCCGGGCGGGATCCGGCCCGCCGCGTCACCGGCGTCCTCGGCGAGCAGACCCGCGGCGGACCGGCCCACGACCTCGGCGGCCCCGTAGCCGAGCAGCCGCGCGGCGTCCTCGCTCCACCCGGTCACGATGCCCTGCTCGCTGATGGCGGCCGTGGCCGTCGCCACGTACGTCAGCTCGTGCGGCGCGGGTGGCCGCTCGCCGGGAGAGCCGGGAAGTTGCTCCATCGCCGCTCATCTCGCCCTCGCTAGTTCCTGCGCCGGGGTACCACGGCACCCCGCACGGCCAGGGGCTCCACTGACAAGCATGATCCGGCTGGGCAAGGAGCACCAACCGCGCGGTTTCCGGCGACGCGGGCACCGCAGCTCGCGAGGGCCTTGGACGGCGTCCCCGACCACAGCCCGACGTCCGGGCGGCCGATGCCGAAGTGCTCGCCGCTCACCAGCAGCGCGCCGTGCGCGACGTCCCGGAGGACCGGGTGTCGAGCCGGGCCACCGGCAGGTCCAGTAGACGGCGGCTCTCCCGGGGAACCAGGGCGCACGGGTCGACCGGCGCGCCCAGGACCGCGAGCCGGGCGAGGGCCAGGGTGAAGGTACGGCCGCCGTCCGGCGCCTCCCCGTCGGCGGGGATGACGTACACGTCGCCGTGCCCGGCGAGGTTGCGGCGGACCGAGGTGAGGAGCGAGCTGCCGCCGGAGACCTGGAGGAAGACGCGGGCCCCCTGGTCGTAGGCGGTGTGGACCGCGTCGCTGAAGTGGACGGGTGTGGACGCGTGCCGGGTCCACAGCTCGCGCAGCCGGTCGGGGTCGCTGCAGACCTTCCCGTTCACGCACGAGACGAACGGCAGTACGGGGCCGCTGATCTGCCGGGCGGCGAGGGCCGAGCGCATGCTCTCCTCGGCGGAGGCCAGCCGTGGCGAGTGGAAGGCGTGGGACACGTCGAGCGCGGCCGTGACGATCCCGGCCCCGGCGCAGGCCTGCCGCAGGGCGGCGAGCCCTTCCGCCGTGCCGCTGACCACGACCTGGCGCGGCTGGTTGAAGCAGGCGAGCCAGACGCCGTCGATGCCGTCGATGAGCCGTCGGCAGGTCTCCTTGTCGCTCTGCACGGCGAGCATCCCGCCCTGGAAGCAGCTCTCGGCCCGGCGCAGGGCCGCGCCCCGGTGGACCAGCAGCCGGACGGTGTCCACGTGGGTGAGCGCCCCGGCCGCCGCGGCCGCGGCGAACTCCCCGGCGCTGTGGCCGAGGGCGAGGTCGGGCGTGACTCCGCAGTCGGTGAGGACTCGGGTGGCGGCGATCTGGACCGTACCGAGCAGTGGCTGGCACACATGGGTGGCGTTGAGGCGCTGCCTGGCCTCCTCGGCGTCACGGGGGGATGCCGGGGGCTCGCCGTACAGCAGATCGGCGAGGTCGAAGCCGAGGTCGCGCCGGGCCACGGAGCCGAGGACGGCGACCGCCGACCGGAAGGCGGGGAACCGCTCGTGGAGGTCTCGCATCATGCCCGGCTGCTGACTGCCCTGACCGGGGAAGAGGAAGGCGACGCGGCGCCGCGCGGCCGGCAGGGGAGCGTCGGCGGCGAAGGCGCCGTCGCCGAGGTCTCCCCGGGCGCCCGCGAGGAGCTGCTCGCGGGCGTCGCGCAGCCGCTGTACGAACGCCTCCGTGTCGGTGGCCACGATCGCGAGCCGGGCCTTCAGGGGGTCGCGCGCGCCCAGGGTGTGGGCCACGGCTGCCAACGGCGGACGGTCCGCCGTGTCGAGTGCGTCGAGTACGTCGCCGATGTGCTCGTCCAGCAGCTCGGGGCTGCCGGCCGAGAGGAGGACGAGAAAGGGCCCGGTGGAGGCGCTGTGGGCGCTGTCACCGGTGCCTTCCGCGAGCTGTCGGGGGGTGGATCGGCGCTCTTCCGGCACCCCGTGGACGTGGGTGCCGCCGCTTGCGGACGAGCTGACGGCGGCGCGACGCGGGGTGTCCGTATCCGTGCCGGCATCCGTGTCCGTACCCCGAAAGGGCCGCGCCACGGCGGCCATGCCCCGCTCGGGGTGAGGGGTGGTGTCCTGCTGCGGAACGATCGTGCGGTGGGGGACGACCAGGGCATTGCCCGAGGCGAGGTGGCAGAGCCGCGGGTCGTCGTCGGGGCACTCGGTGCGCATCCGGCCCAGCGCCTCCACCTCGGCCCGGTCACCGGCGGCGGTGCCCGTGCCGTGGGCCTCGAGGAAGCCCACGGACGAAGGGGCGACCCCCGCGTCCTCGTAGGCCCGGCGCATGGCGCGCAGCCGGCCGTCGGCGGTGGGGACCAGGGGCCATGGGGACGCTCCGTCGTCGGCCGCGCCGATGCCCTTGATCACCGCGTAGACGTGGTCGCCCGCCGCGAGCGCGTCGCTCAGCGGCCGTATGACGACGACGTCGGCGCCCTCGCCGAGGACGAAGCCGTCGGCCCTCTCGTCGAGCGGGCGGCACCCTCCCGTGGCGGACAGCGCGCGGAGCTGGGAGAAGCCGACCATGCTGTCGGGCGTGAGGCTGAGGTACACCCCGCCGACGATCGCGATCCGGCAGGCGCCCTGGCGCAGCTGGGCGACCTGGTCGGTGTACGCCGTGTGGGGCGCCGGCCGGTTGCCCGGTGCGTGGAAGATGTCGTGGTTCCGGCGCTCCCGCGGCACGGCGGCGAACCGGCGTTCCCCGCTCGGCAGGAGCTTCCAGCACGCGCGGATGTCGGGGGCGCAGGGGAAGTGGCAGCCGAGCCCGATGATGGCCATGTCGTTCATCAGGGGTGCTCCTGTCATCGTGCCCCGGACAGTCGGGACGGTGGGTTTCCACCGTGCCCGCGCGAGGGATGAGGACGTAGTCCCGGCTGTTCGTCACTTGACAGGAGCTGCCGGGCCTGACCCGCGGCGGACCGCACACGCGGGTCAGGCGCCGCCTCGACGGCGGGGCTTCAGGCCAGGGAGTCGATCCAGCGGGCCAGCCGCGCGCCCTCGGCGGTCATCAGGTCCGGGTCGCGGAGGGTATTGGTGAGCAGGGAAATGCCCTGGTAGGCGGCGATGAGGGCGACCGCCAGCTCGCGGGCGTCCGCGCGCCCCATCTCCCGGAACTGGCCCTCCGCCCAGTCGATGAGGGCCCGCATGAGCCGGGCGACGGACTCGTCGAGGCCGTCGGTCCGCTTGTCCAGCTCCGCGGCGAGGGTGCCGGTCGGGCAGCCGAAGCGGACCGTCAGCTCGCGCTGCCCGACCCAGCCGGCCAGGAGCGCCTTGAGGCGCTCCCGGGGCGTGGGCAGCGCGTCGAGTTCGGCGGTCATCGACTCCAGGTTCCGCGCGTGCGCGTCGATCGCGGCCTCGACCAGCTGGTTCTTCGTCTTGAAGTAGTAGTAGAGATTGCCGACGGGTACGTCCGCCGCGCGGGCGATGTCGGCCAGCGTGGTGCGCTCGACGCCCTGCTCGTGGAGCACCTGCGCGGCCGCGGTGGCGAGCCGTTCCCGCTTGCCCGGGGCCTGCCCGGCAGCCTTTGAGTAAGTCACCTGACTGACTATAGACGGCCTGGGCGCCCCCTTCGGACCGGGCGTCAGGGCGGGAGGAGACCGGCCGCGCGCAGGCGGCTGAGGGTCCGCCGCTCATGGACCAGGCGCCCGACGAGCGCGCCGCCGTAGACGACGAAGCCGACGCCGACGAGCCAGGACTGGACGACCAGCAGGGTGCCGAAGGGGCCGTAGGTGACGGCGTTCGAAGCGATCAGGGGGGAGAAGACCAGCTGCGAGAAGATCCGCAGCCCCAGCAGGCCGACGCTGGTGGCGACCGAGCCGGGCAGCAGGGCCCGCCAGCGGACGCGGCCGCCGAGCAGCAGCCGTTGCGAGCCCCAGAAGAACAGACAGGTGCCGAACAGGTCGCCCGTCGCGCCCACGACCGTCCCGATCGCGTCGTCGGAGGGGGAGGGGATGATGACGAGCAGGGCGATGTAGAAGACCAGCAGGGCCAGCCAGATGACGTGCCGCCACATCGTGTGCCAGCGGGCGGTCGGCAGGTCCCAGACCTTCTCGTAACCGGTCTGGACGGCCGAGCCGAAGGTCAGGCCGAAGACCGCCAGGGCCGCCAGACCGAAGGCGGTGGTGCGCTCCAGCGCCTGGTTCGCCGAGCCGAAGAGCACCTCGACCCGGGCCCGGGAGGACAGCGTGACCCCGAGAGCCTGCCCCAGCCAGCGGCCGAAGCCTTCACCACTGCCGGGCGCGGCGGCCGCGACGACGATCAGCAGGGGCACCAGGGTGAGGAACCCGAGGGCCGCGAACCCCATGGCCCGGTGCATCAGCTCCATCTCCCGCCCACGGCTCCAGGCCAGCCCGGCGGAGGACGCCTGGAGCCGGTCGTAGAGGTGCCGGAGGAACGGGGTCACGCACCATGCCCTACCCGCGGGCGGCCCCCGCTTCCCGGAAGCGGCCGGTAAATGCGCCCGAAGGGGTGGTTTCAGCCGCCCGAAGACGTGTCGCGGCGGTCGCGGAGGTCCACGATGCGCTGGAGCTTTCCGACCGAGCGTTCCAGGGTCTGCGGGTCGACCACCTCGACGCGGACGGAGACTCCGATGCCCTCCTTGGCCGCCCGGGCCACGGCGGCGGCCGCCGCCTCGCGGTCGGCGGGGCCGACTCCCGGGCGGGCCTCCACGCGGACCGTCATGGTGTCCATCCGGCCCTCGCGGGTGAGGCGCAGCTGGAAGTGCGGGGCGAGCGCGGCCGACGCCGTCCGCAGGACGATCTCCTCGATCTGCGTGGGGTAGAGGTTGACCCCGCGCAGGATGATCATGTCGTCGCTGCGGCCCGTCACCTTCTCCATCCGGCGGAAGGCGGGCCGCGCGGTGCCGGGCAGCAGGCGGGTCAGATCCCGGGTCCGGTACCGGATCACGGGCATGGCCTCCTTGGTGAGGGAGGTGAACACCAGCTCCCCGGGCTCCCCGTCCGGCAGCACCTCGCCGGTGAAGGGGTCGACCACCTCCGGCAGGAAGTGGTCCTCCCAGATGTGCAGCCCGTCCTTGGTCTCGGCGAATTCCATGGCGACGCCGGGGCCGATCACCTCCGACAGCCCGTAGATGTCGACGGCGTCGATGCCGAGCCGCTCCTCGATCTCCCGGCGCATCTCCTCGGTCCAGGGCTCCGCGCCGAATATGCCGGTGCGCAGGGAGGTGGACCGGGGGTCGATGCCCTGGCGCTCCATCTCGTCCAGCAGGGTCAGCATGTACGAGGGGGTCACCATGATGACCTCGGGGCGGAAGTCCTGGATCAGCCGGACCTGGCGGTCGGTCATGCCGCCGGACGCGGGCACGACCGTACAGCCCAGGCGCTCGGCGCCGTAGTGCGCGCCGAGACCGCCGGTGAAGAGGCCGTAGCCGTACGCGATGTGCACGATGTGGCCCGGGCGGCCGCCCGCCGCGTGGATCGAGCGGGCCACCACATCGGCCCAGGTGTCGAGGTCCCGGTCGGTGTACCCGACGACGGTCGGCGTGCCGGTCGTTCCGCTGGAGGCGTGCAGGCGGCGGACCTGCGACCGGGGGACGGCGAACATCCCGAAGGGGTAGTTGTCCCGCAGATCGGCCTTGGTGGTGAAGGGGAACCGGGCGAGATCGGCGAGCGAGCGGCAGTCGTCGGGATGCACTCCCGCCTTGTCGAAGGCCTGCCGGTAGAAGGGGACGCGGTCGTACGCGCGGTGCAGGGTGGCGCGCAATCGGCTCAGCTGGAGCTCCGCCAGGGCGTCGGGCGTCAGCCCTTCGCTGGGGTCCTCGAATGCGGAACTGGTGGAAGCAGCCATCTCGTCACTCCGTTGTGAGCCAACCGACCGATCATTCGGTAGCCTGCCGGAGCTCATGACGGAAATCAATGACTCGAACGAGTGATCGCTTCACCTCGGCCTCGACCGCATGGACGTGCCGGCCCCACTCGGCGGGCGGAGCGCGGCCCGGGTGCCTCCCGTGCGGCGCCGGGCCCCCCGGCGTACCGTCGGAAGAGGTACCCCCTGACGGGCTGAAGGGAGGCCCGGCGATGGCCGTCATCGACCCCGCGGTATCGGTGCGGCTCGGTGCCTCCGGCGCGCGGCGCCTGGTCGGTCTGCTCGCCGAGGCGTCCCGCTTGCTGGAGGACCCCGGAGAGCTGCGGCTGACGGACGAGCAGGCCGAGGTGCTCGGCCAGGGCATCGACCGCCAGGAACTCGCGCACTGGTGCCGTGCCCTGGCCGCGGAGCTGCGGGTCGGCCTCTGAGGCCCGTGCTCCCTCCGCGGCCCGCAGTCCTCAGGCCGCAGTCCTCAGGCCGCAGCCCTCAGCCCTCAGCCCTCAGCCCTCAGCCCTCAGATCGTGGGCCGGGCCTCCGCCTCCGAAGCCACCGTCTTCGCCCAGCGGTAGTCCGCCTTGCCGCTCGGGGAGCGCTGGATGCTCGGCGTGATGACCAGCTGGCGCGGGATCTTGTACCCCGCGAGCTTCGTCCGGCAGTGGATCTGGATCTCCTCCAGCGTCGGCTCGGCCGCGCCCGCGCGGACCTGGACCACCGCCGCGACGTGATTGCCCCACTTGGCGTCGGCCACGCCGGCCACCAGGGCGTCGTACACGTCCGGATGTGACTTGAGCGCCTGCTCGACCTCTTCCGGATAGACCTTCTCGCCACCGGTGTTGATGCACTGCGAGCCGCGCCCGAGGATCGTGACGATGCCGTGGTCGTCGACCGTCGCCATGTCGCCGAGCAGCACCCAGCGTTCCGCGCCCTTCTGGAAGAAGGTCTCCGCCGTCTTGGCCGGGTCGTTGTAGTAGCCGAGCGGGACGTGTCCGCGCTGGGCGAGCCGGCCCGGCTCGCCCACCGCCACCGGCTCGTGCGTCACCGGGTCCACCACCTGCGTACGGTCGTTGACCTCGAGCCGGAAACCCTTCTCGGGGCCCGAGTCGTTGGTCGCGCGGCCGTTCGAACCGGACTCGGACGAACCGAAGTTGTTCAGCAGCATCACGTGCGGAGCCAGCGCCTGGAATTCGGCCCGGACCGTCTCCGACATGATCGCCCCGGACGAGGAGACGCTGAACAGGGAGGACAGGTCCGCGCCTTGCAGCGGACCGCGCAGCGCGTCGATGAGCGGCCGGAGCATCGCGTCACCGACCAGGGAGACGCTGGAGACCTTCTCCCTCTCGATGGTGCGGATCACGTCCTCGGGCGTGTACTTGCGGTGGATGGCCACCCGCTGGCCGTAGTTGAACGCGACGAACGAGGTCAGCGTCGACGTGCCGTGCATCAGCGGGGGAGCGGGGAAGAAGGTGAGACCGGGGCTGTTCTTCGCGACGCGCTCGGCGAGTTCCCCGGGCCGTCGCACCGGCTGCCCCGAGGGCTCGCCCCCGAACAGCCCGGCGAAGAAGAGGTCCTCCTGGCGCCACATCACACCCTTCGGCATGCCGGTGGTACCGCCGGTGTAGATGATGAAGAGGTCGTCGGGCGACCTCGGGCCGAAGCCGCGCTCCGCGGAGCCCGCCGCCTCGGCCTCGGCGAACGGTACGGCGTCCAGGTGCGGGGCGTCGGCGGGAACCGGCCCCACCCGGACGAGGTGGCGCAGCTTCTCGGTCTGCGGCAGGGCGCCCGCGACCCGTTCGGTGAATTCGGCGTCGAAGACCAGCGCCGCGAGGTCCGCGTCGCGGTAGAGGTAGACCAGCTCCTCCTCGACGTACCGGTAGTTGACGTTGACCGGCACCAGCCGCGCCTTGAGGGCCGCCAGGACCGTCTGCAAGTACTCCACGCCGTTGTAGAGGTGAAGGCCGAGGTGCTCGCCGGCCTTCAGGCCGCTGTCCAGCAGGTGGTGCGCGATCCGGTTCGCCGCCGCGTCCAGCTCTCCGTACGTGAGGCGGCGCTCGGCGCCGGTGCCCGGGTGATCCACGTACACAAGGGCCTCGCGGTCGGGAACCACGTCGACGACCGACTCGAACAGGTCGGCAAGGTTGTACTCCACCGTTCCTCCTGACCCCGGAAAATCCGCATGACAGAGCCGCGCTGGGCGGCACGGCGGCCATTAGAGCGCCGTGCCTGCCAAGTGGGAAGGGCGCCACCCAAGAAATCTGACTGGGTGTCAGAAAACTATTGAACTGCACCCGCCCCTCCTGCAACCTGTTCTAGGTCTTGAGAGGGAGGACGGCAATGGGTGGGACAGAACACCTGACCGTGGAACGGCACGGCGCCACGCTGGTGCTCACCATGAACAGGTCCGAGGCGAAGAACGCGCTCTCGCTGCCGCTGCTGGTGGGCCTGTACGACGGCTGGCTCGAAGCGGACGCGGACGACACGATCCGGTCGGTGGTCCTGACCGGCGCGGGCGGCGACTTCTGCGCGGGCATGGACCTCAAGGCCCTCGCGGGCAAGGGGATGGCGGGCGACCAGTACCGGGACCGGCTGAAGGCCGACCCCGACCTGCACTGGAAGGCGATGCTGCGCCACCACCGCCCCCGCAAGCCGGTCATCGCCGCCGTCGAGGGCTACTGCGTCGCGGGCGGCACCGAGATCCTCCAGGGCACGGACATCCGCGTGGCGGGGGCGGGGGCGACGTTCGGCCTGTTCGAGGTCAAGCGCGGGCTCTTCCCGATCGGCGGCTCGACGGTCCGGCTGCCGCGGCAGATCCCGCGCACGCACGCGCTGGAGATGCTGCTGACCGGGCGGCCGTACGGGGCCGAGGAGGCGGCCAGGATCGGCCTCATCGGCCAGGTCGTGCCGGACGGCACGGCACTGGAGCGCGCGCTGGAGATCGCCGAACTGGTCAACGGCTGCGGCCCGCTCGCGGTCGAGGCCGTCAAGGCGTCGGTGTACGAGAGCGCGGAGCTGACCGAGACGGAGGGCCTCGCCGCCGAACTCACCCGGGGCTGGCCGGTCTTCGACACGGCCGACGCGAAGGAAGGCGCCCGCGCCTTCGCCGAGAAACGACCGCCGGTCTACCGGCGGGCCTGAGGTCCCGGACCGGACCGGTCCGCGTGCGAGGCGCCCCGAAGGGATCCTCGCACCGGCCCGTGTCCCGCCGCGCCGTGTCCCGCCGCGCCTGGCCTCGTCCCGCCCGTCCCGCCCGTCCCCCCCCATGACCCGCCCGGGACGCCGGGCCACACCCCCGGAGAATCGGAGAGCACCCCATGACAGCCGCCCCCACACCGGAAGTGCTGCGCGCGCCGCTCGTCGTCGAGTTCCCCTTCACCCGGTCCCTCGGGCCCGTGCAGAGCGCCTTTCTGACCGGGCTGCGCGAGCGCGTCGTGCTCGGCGTGAAGACCACCGACGGCAAGGTGATGGTGCCGCCCGCCGAGTACGACCCCGTCACCGCCGAGGAGATCCGCGATCTCGTCGAGGTCGGCGCCACCGGGACCGTCACCACCTGGGCCTGGAACGCCGACCCCCGCCCCCAGCAGCCCCTCGCCACCCCCTTCGCCTGGGTGCTCGTACGCCTCGACGGCGCCGACACCGCCCTGCTGCACGCGCTCGACGCGTCCGGCCCGGAGGCCGTCCGCAGCGGGATGCGGGTCCGGATCCGGTGGGCCGCGGAGCGGACCGGTGCGATCACCGACATCGCCTGCTTCGAACCGTACGAGGGAGACGCCGCGGCCGCCGCCGCGCCGCACGACGGCGTCTTCGCGGACGCCGTCACCGGCATCGTCGCCGAAGCCCGCCTCGACTACGTCTACAGCCCCGGCCGCGCCCAGACCGCGTACATCAACGGCCTCGCCGAGCGCCGCACCGTCGGCGAACGCTGCCCCTCCTGCCACAAGGTGTACGTCCCGCCCCGCGGCGCGTGCCCCACCTGCGGCGTCGCCACCACCGACCGGGTGGAGGTCGGGCCGGCCGGCACCGTCACCACCTACTGCATCGTCAACATCAAGGCCCGCAACCTCGACATCGACGTCCCGTACGTCTACGCGCACATCGCGCTCGACGGCGCCGGCCTCGCCCTCCACGGCCGGATCGGCGGCATCCCCTACGACCAGGTCCGGATGGGTCTGCGCGTCGAGCCCGTCTGGACCGAGGGCGGCCGCTACCCCGACCACTACCGGCCCACGGGCGAACCCGACGCCGACTACGACGTGTACAAGGAGCTGATCTGATGGCCCACGCACGCACGTCCCGCGCACGCACGTCCCGCGACGTCGCGGTCGTCGCCTTCGCGCAGAGCGACCACCTGCGCCGCACCGACGAGCTGAGCGAAGTCGAGATGGTCATGCCGGTCCTGCACCAGGTCCTCGCCCGGACCGGGCTGAAGGCCGGGGAGATCGGCTTCACCTGCTCCGGGTCCAGCGACTACCTGGCCGGCCGGGCCTTCTCGTTCACCATGGCCCTCGACGGGGTCGGCGCCTGGCCGCCGATCTCCGAGTCCCACGTCGAGATGGACGGCGCCTGGGCCCTCTACGAGGCCTGGGTCAAGATCCAGACCGGCGAGGCCGACACCGCGCTCGTCTACTCGTACGGGAAGTCCTCCCCGGGCTCCGTCCGCGACGTACTGACCCGCCAGCTCGACCCGTACTACGTCGCCCCCCTCTGGCCCGACTCCGTGGCCCTGGCCGCCCTCCAGGCACAGGCGCTGATCGACGCGGGCGAGACCGACGAGAGCGCGCTGGCCGCCATCGGCGCCCGCAGCCGGGCCGCCGCCGCCGACAACCCGCACGCCCAGCTCAGCGGCGCCGTCCCGCAGGGCGGTTACCAGGTCCGGCCGCTGCGCACGGGTGACTGCCCGCCCATCGGCGACGGCGTGGCCGCCGTGATCCTCGCGGCCGGGGACACCGCGCGCGCCCTGTGCGAGCGCCCCGCCTGGATCACCGGCATCGACCACCGCATCGAGGCCCACAGCCTGGGCCTGCGCGACCTCACCGAATCGCCCTCCACCCGGCTCGCCGCCGAGCACGCGGGAGTCTTCGACGCGCCCGTCGACACGGCGGAGCTGCACGCGCCGTTCTCCTCCCAGGAAGTGGTGCTGCGCAAGGCCCTCGGGCTCGACGGCTCCGTGCGCGTCAACCCGTCGGGCGGGGCGCTCGCGGCAAACCCCGTGATGGCGGCGGGCCTCATCCGGATCGGCGAGGCCGCCGCCCGGATCCACCGCGGCGAGTCCGACCGGGCCGTCGCGCACGCCACCTCCGGCCCCTGCCTCCAGCAGAATCTGGTCGCCGTCCTGGAAGGGGACCGGGCATGAGCAAGACCGCGAAGGAGCCCGTGGCCGTCGTCGGCATCGGGCAGACCAAGCACGTGGCCGCCCGCCACGACGTCTCCATCGCCGGGCTGGTCCGCGAGGCGGCCGTCCGCGCCCTGGAGGACGCCTCTCTGACCTGGGCGGACATCGACGCCGTCGTCATCGGCAAGGCCCCCGACTTCTTCGAGGGCGTGATGATGCCGGAGCTGTACCTGGCGGACGCCCTGGGCGCCGTCGGCAAGCCGATGCTGCGCGTGCACACCGCCGGGTCGGTGGGAGGCTCGACCGCACTGGTCGCCGCGAACCTGGTGGCGGCCCGGGTCCACCGGACCGTACTGACCCTGGCGTTCGAGAAGCAGTCCGAGTCCAACGCCATGTGGGGGCTGTCCCTGCCCGTGCCGTTCCAGCAGCCGCTGCTGGCGGGGGCGGGCGGCTTCTTCGCCCCGCACGTGCGGGCGTACATGCGGCGGACCGGGGCGCCCGACACCGTCGGCTCGCTCGTCGCGTACAAGGACCGGCGCAACGCGCTCAAGAACCCCTACGCGCACCTGCACGAGCACGACATCACCCTGGAGAAGGTCCAGGCGTCACCGATGCTGTGGGACCCGATCCGCTACTCCGAGACCTGCCCCTCCTCGGACGGCGCCTGCGCGATGATCCTCACCGACCGGGAGGGCGCGGCCCGTTCGCCGAAACCGCCCGCCTGGGTGCACGGCGGGGCGATGCGCAGCGAGCCGACCCTCTTCGCGGGCAAGGACTTCGTCTCGCCGCAGGCGGGCAAGGACTGCGCCGCCGACGTCTACCGGCAGGCGGGCATCACCGATCCGCGCCGGGAGATCGACGCGGTGGAGATGTACGTCCCCTTCTCCTGGTACGAGCCGATGTGGCTGGAGAACCTCGGCTTCGCGGACGAGGGCGAAGGCTGGAAGCTGACCGAGGCGGGAGTCACCGAACTCGACGGCGACCTCCCCGTGAACCCCTCGGGCGGCGTCCTGTCCACCAACCCCATCGGGGCCTCCGGCATGATCCGCTTCGCGGAGGCCGCCCTCCAGGTGCGGGGGCAGGCCGGAGAACACCAGGTGGAGGGGGCCAGGCGGGCGATGGGACACGCCTACGGCGGCGGCGCGCAGTTCTTCGCGATGTGGCTGGTGGGCGCGGAGCAGCCCGCCACCTGAGGTCCCGCCGGACCCTCGCCGGGGGCCAACCGGCCTCCCTGGCGCGGAAATCGGTTTCCGGACAGCGGAGCCGGACAGGCCTCGTGGTGACGGACCGCGGCCTGTCCGGCACGGCCGGTGGTGGTTAACCTTGCCCCCGGACGACGTACCGGGAGGAGCACGCACGTGGCCGAGAGCATGACTTCGAAGCCCTTCGCCGGCTGGGACAAGCCGGACCTTGATCTCAGCGGAGCGGACTGGCGGTCGAGCAGCCGGGGAGCCGGTGACGTCCAGATCGCCTTCGTCGAGGGCTTCATCGCGATGCGCAACAGCGAGCGGCCCGAGAGCCCCTCGCTGATCTTCGCGCCGGACGAGTGGCGCAAGTTCGTCCTGAACGCGCGCGGCGGCGAGTTCGACCTGACCTGACCCGGCTGACGCACCACCGGGGCGCGGAGCCGCCGCCCCGGTGGGCGCCCCGCGTCCCGCTCACTCTCGGCCAAGGCGGCGAACCGGTCATAGCGGGACGATCGGTAGGCTGTCGCCATGAGCGGCGAGAGCGACCTGAGGAAACTGCTGAGCGGCATGCGCCCCGAGCTGAACGAGGGGCGGTACGTCTTCTGCACCGTGCCCGGACCCTCGGCCCCGGCCGGAACCACCCCCGTGGCCACCGTCCTGGAGTCCGAGGGCCTGACCCTGGTGCTGCGTCAGGAGGACGCCGACGCGGCCGGACTGGCGTACGAGTACGTCGCCGGGTGGATCACTCTGCGCATCCACTCCGCCCTCGACGCCGTCGGGCTGACCGGGGCCTTCGCCACCGCCCTCGCCGCGCACGGCCTCAGCTGCAACGTGATCGCCGGATACCACCACGACCACCTCTTCGTGGCCGTCGAACGGGCTGCCGAGGCGGTCGCGGTGCTGGAGGCACTCGCGGCCGAATCGGCTGAATAACGCCGTAGGGAAAAGATTCCGATCTTTCCCGGACCGTGGGCTCCGTCCGAGCTCACGCGGTCGTACGCTGATCCCCCGAACAGGTCTGGGGGGTACCAGTCATGACGGAACGCCGGACCCGCAAGCGGCGCGTATTGTTCGAACGTGAGGCCGAACTGGCCACCGTGGACGAGGCGCTGGACCAGCTCACCGGGCCCGCTCCCGGAGCCGCCGGCACCGGCGGCGCGCTCCTCGCCCTCTCCGGCCCCGCCGGACTCGGCAAGACCACCCTGCTCGCCGAGGTGCGCCGCCGGGCCCGCGCCCGCTCCTGCACCCTGCTGGCCGCCCGGGGCGGCGAACAGGAACAGAGCCAGCCCTTCCACGTCGCCCGCCAGCTCCTCCGGCCCCGGCTGGCCGGCCGCTCCGAGGACGAACTGCGCGCCGCCCTCGGCAGCTGGTACGCCATCGTCGGCCCCGCCCTCGGCCTCCGTGCCCCCGAGGAGGGCGCGCCCCCCGACCCGCAGGGCCTGCGCGACGGCCTCGACTGGGTGCTCACGCACCTCGCCGTCCAGCGCGCCCCCCTGGTCCTCGTCCTCGACGACGCCCACTGGGCCGACCCCGAGTCCCTCGGCTGGCTCGCCGCCTTCGCACCCCGCGCCGAGCAGCTCCCGCTGCTCCTCGTCGTCGCCTACCGGCCCGACGAACTGCCCGCCCACGCAGAGGCCTTCCGTACCCTGCCCGGCCGCGCGGGCAGACGGCCGCTCAGCCTCGCCCCGCTCACCGCGACCGCCGTCGGCAGGCTCCTGCGCGACGAGGTCGGCGACCACGCCGACGACGCCTTCTGCCGGGAAGCCTGGGCCGTCACCGCGGGCAACCCCTTCGAAGCCGTCGAACTGAGCGCCAAGGTCCACGACCGCGGCCTCGCACCCGTCGAATCCAGCGCCCCCCTGCTGCGGGACCTCGCCGCCGCACAGCGCGGCAGCGGCCTCGTGGCCCGCCTCGAACGCCTCGGCCCCTCCACCGTCCGCTTCGCCTGGGCCTGCGCCGTCCTCGGCACCGCCGTCCCGCGCGACCTCGCCGCCCGGGTGGCCGGACTGGGCACCGAAGACGCCGCGGACGCCACCGCACGGCTGCGCGGCGCCCGTATCCTCTCCGCCCCGGCCGAACAGAGCGGCGGCTCCGAACGCGGCGGCTCCGAACGCGGCGGCTCCGAACGCGGCGCCTCCGAACGCGGCACGGAAGGCGGCCCCGAAGACGACGGCGGCCTCGAATTCGTCCACCCGCTGATCGCCACCGCCCTCTACCGGGCCATCCCCGAAGGCCTGCGCGCCGCCCTGCACGGCCAGGCCGCGGTGGCCGTCGTCGACGCCGGACTCGGCCCGTCCGCCGCCGCCCGCCACCTCCTGGAGGCCCACCCCGAGAACGACCCCTGGGTGGTGCGCACGCTGCGCGAGGCCGCCCGCGAGAACCTGCGCGCCGGAGCGCCCGAGGCCGCCCGGCGCCAGCTCGCCCGCGCCCTGCGCGAACCCCCGGGCTTCGACGAGCGGGCCGCCGTCCTGTACGAACTCGGCTGCGCCTCCCTGCTCACCGAACCCGCGAACACCGTGAACCACCTGCGCGCGGCCCTCGCCGAACCCTTCGACGACCCCACGCTGCGCCAGGGCATCGTCATCCGCCTGGCCCAGGTGCTCGCGCACAGCGACCGGCTCGCCGAGGCCGGCGAGGCGCTGGCCCGGGAGATCCCCCGCACCCCCGACGTCCGCGGGCGGCTGCGGCTCCAGTCCGAGCAGTTCATGTGGGGCGCCTTCAACGCCGCCGAACCCGACTCCCCGGACCGCTCCCGCCGCCTGACGCGGCTCGCCGACCGGCTCACCGGCCGGGACCTCACCGAGCGGTACGTGATCGGGCTGCGCGCCTGGGACGCCTGCCTGCGCGGCGAACCGGTGGACGTGGTCCTGCATCACGCCGAGCGCGCCCTGGCCGGCGGTTTCAGCTGGGCGCACGAGGACCGCGGTTTCGAGGTCCCGGTGCTGGCCGCGATGGCCCACATGTACGCCGACCGGCCCGAGCGGGCCGAGGAACTCTTCGAGGCGGGCACCGCCGAATTCGAGCGCCAGGGGTGGCGCGGGGCGCACCTGTCCTTCGCGTACAGCCTGCGCGCGTACATCCGCTACCGCTGCGGGCGCCTGGGGGACGCCGAGGAGCTGGTCAGGGCCGGACTGCGGCTGGCCGAGCGCGTGGGCCGCCGGACCCCCGTGCACTGGTACGCGATCGCCATCCTGATCGAAACCCTGCTGGCCCGGGGCCGGTCCGAGGAGGCGTGGGACCTGGCGTGCGCGCACGGGTTCGGCGAGCCGTTCCCGGCGGCCGTGGTCTTCCCGGACTCCCAGACCGTGTACGCGGAGCTGCTGCTGGCCCGGGGCAACACGAAGGCGGCCGTGGCCGAGTTGGAGGCGGTCGACCGGCGGCTGACCCCGCGGGGCATCCAGAACCCCGCGTGGTGCCCGTGGCAGCTGCACCTGGCCGTGGCCGTGGCGGACGAGGAGCCCGGACGGGCCCGCGCGCTGGCCGCTGACGCGGTGCGGCGGGCCCGGGCCTTCGGGGCGCCTTCGGGCATCGGGCACGCGCTGCGGGTGGCCGCGCAGGTCGCGCCGGAGGCCGCCCGGGCGGCCCTGCTGGAGGAGTCGGTGGCCCTGCTGGGCGGCTCCCCGGCCGGGTACGAGCTGGGCCGGGCGCTGCTGGACCTGGGGACGGCCCGGCGGGACCCGGCGATGCTGGAGCGGGCGGCGGCGGTGGCGGCGTCCTGCGGGGCCGACGCGGTGGCCGCCGCCGAGTGCGATCGGGGTGATGCCCTTGGCCTTCAACGCCTTGCTGGAGGAGACCAGTTCGTCCCAGGTCTTCGGCGCGGTCAGTCCGGCG
>NZ_JBEOXE010000101.1:0-21247 GCF_040296485.1 Streptomyces sp. NPDC002138
TCTGGTTGAACGTGCAGCTCCGGGGGCCGGGGTCGGTGACCTTCAGGTCACCCGCGGTCGGCGTGGTAGTCGGGGTGGGGGTCGGAGTCGGCGTGGGGGTGGGAGTGGGAGTGGGTGTCGGTGTCGGCGTCGGTGTCGGTGTCGGGTCGCCGCCCGGGGCGAAGACCTCGCTGATCGGCTGGACGTTCGCCGCGTTCCCCGCGTGCGTCGCGGCACCGGCCAAGTCCTCGAGCGTGCGCAGCAGATGGTGGTGGCTGTACGCGGTGGCGTACCGGCCCGTCTTCACCTGCGCGCCGTAGAACACGGTCGCGATCTGGTTCGAGCCGAGGTAGTTGTCCTCGTCCCAGGTCAGCACCAGCAGACTGTTGTGGTCCTTGGCCCACTGCGCGTACCCGTCGAGGGCGTTCTTCGTCCACGTGTCACCGGCGCCGACCGCGCAGTCGTGCATGTCGTTGCACAGGTTCGGCACGACGAAGGACATCTGCGGCAACGCGGCGTAGTTCCCCTGCGGGAACTGCGCCCAGGTCTTCCCGGTGGTGAGCGGGACGTTCTTGAACGCGAACCACGGGTTGTGCTTCTGCGCGTACTTACCGCTCGAACACGCGGTGGATCCCTCGCTCGGCAGGTCCTCGTTGTAGGTCGCGAAGGTCTTCCCCGCCGCGATCACCTCCTGGCCGAGATTGGCCGCGGTCATCGACTGCGCCGTGTAGCAGCCGTCCCCGGTGATGCCCTGGGTGGCACCGGAGAAGAGGTTGAAGTAGTTCGGCTGGCTGGGGTGGGTCAGCGCCTTCATGCCGGTCAGGCTCGCGCCGCCGTTCGCCAGCTGGTTGATCCAGGGCGCGCCGGAATTACCGATCACCTCGCCGTACTGCTTGTTCTCGAAGACGACGACCACGACGTGGTCGTAGGAAGGCAGCGCCGCGGCGGCCGAAGTGCTCTCCGCCGCCTGTGAGCCGGCCATGGTGAACGCGCCGAGCAGACCGAGGGCGCCGAGCGCCGCCCCGAGCGCGGACCAGCGGGCCCGCGAGGGCCTCGCTCCGGGTCCTGGTGGGGTGGCCGGTGAGCGTCTGGGCATGGGGGGTGTCTCCTTCTCATTCCTCACGCCGGGCCGCACCGGCCACGGCGATGTTCAGGAAGCGCGGTACGGGCCTGTCCAGCGCGCGGAACTCCGCCGCGACGGCCGCCCGTACGCGTGCCACCCGGTCCTCGGGCAGCCGCAGCAGGACCGCCCGCCCGGGCCGCGCCCCCGGATGCCACACGTCGAGGGCCCCGGCCCGCCGCGCGCCCGCGACGGCCCGCTCCCGGTCCGCGGCCCGGTCGGCGGGCGCCCCGCGTACGGCGACCAGCACCAGCCGGGTCCCGGACGCGGGCGGATCGAAGCCGACGTGACGCGGCGGCGCCCCCGGGTCCGCCCCGGTGGGGGCGCCGGTGGCCAGCGCGTGGCCGGGCCGGGCGAAGAGCACGGCCCGGCGCAGCGCGTCGTCGCCGTCGGGCAGCGCCCGCGCGAGCAGCCGGGCCAGGTCCGCCCGGGGCGGCTGCGCCCCGGGCCCGGCGTCCGGTGGGTCCGCGGGGCCCGTGCGCGGGTGTACGTCGGCCACGGCGAGCGCGACCGCGCAGTCCGCCGGTTCCGCGAGGGCCAGCCCGGCGGCTTCGGTGAGCGAGCCCTGTACGTGCAGGTCGGTCCCGCCTCGGCCGTACCCCGCCCGGGCCAGGGCCCGCAGCAGGGCGTAGGGCCGGGCGGCCCAGGCGGGGGCGGTGGCCGGCGGCCCCGCCAGCGCGAGCGGCAGGTCACAGCTGTGGGCGGGATGGCTCAGGGAGCTGAGTCGTACGACGCCGTCCTCGCGGGGCGCCGCCGCGGCGGCCACCGGCCACCCGGCCGCGCCGACCAGCCCGGACGCGCCGAGGCGGAAGGCGTGCGGGGCGCTCCACACGGCGGTGGGCGGCCTCCCGTGGGCGGCCTCCAGCGCGTAGGCGACCAGGCGGAACAGCGGGTCGGCGGTCGCGCTCCGGGCGAGGCCGGGCCCGGCCCCCGCGCCGGTCATCGGGCGGCCCCCGGCGCCGCGACCGCCTCGCCCGGGTCCTTGCGGGCCAGCATCCGGTAGGCGTTGCCCCCGTCGGCGCGGTGGGCGGCGGCGGTCCGGAGCGCGTCGAGCACCGCCGCGCCGGCGAAGCAGGGCAGCGCCGCCGCCCGTACCGCGCGGCGCGCCGTGCGCCGCCACCGCGCCACGGGGGGCGACCAGGGGCTGTCGGGGTCCGGAGCGAGCCGGGTCACGGTGAGCGCCGCCGCGCCGAGGAAGTCGTTGCCCTGGTGCGCCGGTCCGTGTTCCTCGGCCAGCACCGTGAAGCCCCGCGCGGCCAGCGCCTCGCGCAGGTTCGCCGCCGGGATCAGGTGCTGGTGCTGCGGCTGGAACCAGGGCAGCCAGGACGGGCCCAGCAGCCGCGCCATCCGGGACTCGGGGTCCGGCAGCTCGATGGCCAGGTGGCCGCCGGGGACGAGGACGGTGGCGGCCGCGTCCAGCTCGGCGAAAGGATCCCGGGTGTGCTCCAGGTAGTGGTACATGCTCACCACCTCGTACTGGCCCGCCAGCTTCGCCGCGAACTCCGGGAACTGGCCCTGGAATCCGGTCTCCACCCAGCCGCGCCGCTCCGCCTCGCGGACCCCGTCGCCCATGTCCAGGCCGTCGAACCGGGTCCCCGGCCACACGGCCCGCGCCGCGTTGCAGAAGTGGCCGTGCCCGGTGCCGACGTCGAGCCAGGAGACCGGCCCCGCGGCTACGGCGTCCCCGGCGGCCGGGGGCAGGTGCGGCCGCAGCATGGCGGCGCGGTCGCGGTACGTCGCTCCCATGCTGCTGAAGACCGAGCCCGCGCCCTCGCCGCCCTGGCCGTCGTAGAAGTCCCGGTAGTAGAACTCCAGCCCCTCCAGGGTCAGTCGGGGGTTCTGGAAGACGTGCCCGCAGTCCCCGCACTGGTCGAGGGTGAACCGGCCCGGCTTCCCCTGGAGCAGGTCGGGCACCGTGACCCGCACGCCGAGCGCCCCGGAGCCGCACCAGGGGCAGTCGGGGCGGCGCGCCTCCAGGAACCGGTCGGTCCCGGCGGCCAGTTCGTCCCGGTAGCGGTCCCGGCGCTCCCGCTCCCCAGCCGGGTCCCTGGGGTCGGGGGCGCCCGGCGCGGTGGCGGTACGGAGAGCGGCGCCGAGGGAGCGCAGCGGCCGGGCGGCCGTGTCCCGGACCAGCGACGCGGGCCGCAGCGGCGCGTCCGGGCCACCGAGGACGGCGTACGGCTGGAGCCAGTACAGCCCCGCCGCCACCCGGCCCCACGCGCCCTGGCGCAGCGCCACCCCGGCCAGCAGGGCGAGCCCGGCGACCTGCGCGGCGGCCAGCGGCCCCGGGGGCAGCCCGTGGGCGCGCAGCTCGGCGGCGCCCGCCCGGCGCGGCCCCGGGCCGCAGGACAGGCCCGGCGCGACGGCGGTTCCGGTGGAGTCAGCGGCGTACTCCTTGAGCAGGCGCACCAGCGCGACCAGCCGCGCCGGATCCGCGCCGGCCTCCTCGTCGGGGTCGATGCCGGCCCGGGCGAGGACGTCCTCGGCGACCAGGACGGCGTACCCGGCCCCGCGCCCCTGCGCGAGCCGGTCGCCGCGGTCCCCGGCCGGGTCGAGCAGGCGCAGCAGGCCGAGCGCGGACTCGGCGCCGAGATCCACCGGGAGCAGGTCCAGCACCCGCAGCATCTCCCGCTCGGCGTGGGCGCAGGCGCTGAGGAAGGTGGCGTCGCCGGGATCGACCCCGCGCGCCGTGAGCAGCCGCCACCCGGCGGCCCGGGGCACCCCGGCCGCGACCGGGACGGGCAGGACGGGAATCGCCGCCAGCCGGCGGCGGGCGTGTACGGTCCCCGCGCCGAGCGCGGCGATCAGCAGGGCGGAGGTCCACGGAATCCGCACCAAGCGGCGGGGGAGGGCGGGCGGCTTCACAGGATCTTCTCCAACCGGTCGGCCGCGGCGGGGGCTCCACCGGCCGCGGCGAAGGATGCCTGGATCCGGCGGGCGGCCCGGCGGGGGCCGGGCTCGTCCAGCACGGCGGTCAGCGCGTCGCGCACTTCCTCGGCCCGGGCGCGGCCGAACCGCACCCGCACCCCGGCGCCCGCGCCGGTCACCTGCCCGGCCACGATCGGCTGGTCGTCCCGGATGGGCGCGACGACCAGCGGCAGTCCGTGCGCGAGGGCCTCGCAGACGGTGTTGTGCCCCGCGTGGCAGACCACCGCGTCCAGATGCGGCAGCAACTCCAGCTGGGGCACGCTCTCCTGGAGCAGTACGGTGTCGGGGACCAGGACCGGGGCCGTGCCCCGCCCGGATCCACCCTCCGGGAGCCGCCCCACCAGGTCGGCGGGCGCGGCCAGGATCAGCTGGACGGATTCGCCCAGCCGGTCGGCCGCGTCGAGCACGGCGGCGTAGAACCGGGCGCCCGCGGAGCCGTTGAGCGTGCCCAGGGACACCAGCACGCGCCGCCGGTCGGGATCGAGCCGCCGCCAGGGGAAACCGGGCGCGGGCGGCCGCGCTCCGAAAGCAGGCCCGACGAACGCGTAGTGCCCGGGGAACTCGCGCTCCGCGCCGATGAGTTCGGGGGTGGAGAAGACCAGCACCAGCCGGTCAGAGAAGCGCGGGTCCCAGCTCGCGTCCCCGTCCGCGCCCACCTCGGCCAGCAGGCCCGCGATCTGCTCCGCCACCCACGCGCCGACCCGGGGGAACCCCTCGAAGGGGCGGGCGAATTCGGCCGACGTACTGGCCGAGGTGACCCAGGGGATGCCGAGGCGGCGCGCCACCACCGGCCCGGCCAGGGCCTGTTGGTCCGCGACGAGCACATCCGGGCGGAAGGTCCGGACCGCCTCCGTCACCCCCGGCACCATCGCGCGGGCCAGCGGCACCAGGGCCTCCTCCCAGAGGAAGCGCAGTGCGCCGACCCCGCGCAGGTCACGCCAGCGCTCGTGCAGCTCGGCATAACCGACCCCGCTCTCCGGTCCGCCCCCGGGTGCGTCCCCGGCGGGCAGCACGCGGGCGGGTGCGGGCAGCAGCCGGGCCAGCGCCGCGGCCGGGCCCGTCCAGGCGACCTCGTGCCCCCGGGCCGCCAGCTCCGCGCCGACGGCGGCCGTCGGATTGACGTGCCCCGCCAGCGGCGGCACCGTGAACAGCACCCTCATCGGACCAGCGCTCCCGCCTGGCGGGCCGCGACCTCGTCGAGGTGGGCCAGTACGGACGTGCGGAGGGCCCCGCTGCTCTCCTTGAGGACGTCGTGCCCGAGGCCGGGCAGGATCTCGACGGAGCAGGGGCCCTGCGCATAGCGCGCCAGCTCCGCCACACCCGGCACCAATTCGGAGTGTTCGCCGCAGACCGCGAGCACCGGACAGCGCAGCCGTGCGTAGTCGGCGGGCGTGAACACCCGGCCCGCGGCGATGTCGTCGATCAGGCTGGTCCGGTTGAGGAGTTCATCGGCGATCGTCGTGAGGGCGGCGGCCTTGCGCAGCCGCAGCGCCCGCAGTTCGGCGGGCACCTCGCTGTCCTCCAGACTCAGCGCGGCGGCCGACAGCGTGTCCACCATGTTCTCCACCCAGGCACCGCTCAGCGGCGGTTCGAGCAGGGTGAGCCCCACGACGAGATCGGGCCGGGCCAGCGCGGCGTGCACGGCGAGCGTCCCGCCGTAACTGTTGCCGACCAGGTGCACGGGCCGGTGCGCCAGGCCGAGGGCGCCGAGCAGGGCGACCAGGTCGCGTACGGCCGTACCGCTGTCGTACCCCTCGGCCGGCCGCTCGGTGCGGCCGTGGCCGCGCAGGTCGTAGAGGACCACCTCGTGGCCGGAGCGGGCGACGGGCACGGCGAGCGGGCAGTAGAAGGAGGACAGGTTGTCGACGACCAGCCCGTGCAGGAAGACGACGACGGGCCGGGCGCGGTCGTCGGCGCCTTGCGGGGCGGGCAGCCGCTGGACGTGGAAGCGGAGGGAGCCGGCGAGGACGTGGGCCATGGCGGGCTCAGCCGGCCGTGACGGTGCGCGGGGCGGACGGGGCGGACGGGGCGGTATCGGCGGGGGAGCGGTGCGTGACCCGGCCGATGTGGGTGACGAGATCGCCGAGCGACATGGCCAGGATCGCCTCCATGTCCTTCTCGGCGAGGAAACCCATGAGGTCGACCTCCGTGCCGTAGCGGTCGTGGAGCTGCTCGGCGAGGGCGACGAACTCGATGCTCTCCAGGGCCAGATCGTCGTTGAGCGTGGTGGCCATCGTGACCTCTTCCGCGAGCAGGAACTCATCGCCGACGATCTCCACGAGCATGCCGGTGATCTCGGCGAGGATGCGGGCGTGAGCGGGGGAGCCGGGCGCCGCGGGGGTAGGCCCGGCGGGGGCGGGCGCGGCGGGGGTGTCAGATGCCATGGCTGAACTCCGTGGGGTGGGAGGGGAGGAGGGAGGAGCCGGTCGGGGGCGCGGTCCAGGCCACGACGTGGTCCAGGGGCGGACCGCTCGCGGCGGGCAGCACGGTGGTCCGTACGAGGCGGGCGTGCCCGTCCGGGGCGAGCACCCGCAGCCCGGCGGGTTCCAGCGCGGTCACCCGCCACTCGCGCGGGCGCCCGCCGAGCCCGGTGCCCGCCGCCTTGGCCGCGGCCTCCTTCGCGCACCACAGCGCGGTGAGCGCGGCCGCCTCGCCCGCGCCGTCGCGCTCCGCCAGCCTTCGTGCGAGCCGCGCCTCGGCCGGTCCGCACGCGATGCGGAGCAGGGCCGCCGGGTCGGCGGTCACCGTCTCGACGTCGATGCCGACGGGTCCGGTGGGGTGCGCGAGGGCGACGGCGAGCCGGTCCTTGTGCGCGAGGGACAGGTGCAGCCCGGCCGCGAGCGGGCCGCCGGGCACCGGTCGCCCGTGCGCGTCGTTGCCCACGGGCACCTCGACCGGGAACACGGGACCCGCCCCGCCGTCCCACAGCAGCTGCCGCAGCGCGTCCTTGGCCGCGATCCGACCCAGCAGCCAGGGCGCGCGGGCGCGCGGGGCGAGCCGCTCGTACACCGCGCGCTCGGCGGCGCCGAGGTAGCGGCGCATCACCAGCTCCTGCGAGGCGGGGTCGGTCCAGCGGCGCCGGGCCGCGCACCAGCCGCCGGGCTGCGGTTCACCGATCCCGCAGACCTCCGGGGTGAACTTCATCGGCCACACCCGCTCGTCGGCGGCGAACCGGCGGTACGTCCACCCCTCGATCCGGGCCCAGAGCGCGCCCCCGGCTCCGCCGCCGGGAGGGGTGCGGCGCAGCTCGACATCGCCGAGCACGGTCAGATCGCGGACCTCGCGGACGCGGGCCACCGCCTGGACGAGCGCGCCGGGGGCGGGGGCGGGACCGTGGAAGCGGATCCGCTCGATGGTGGCCGGGAAGACCAACCGGTCTACGGGGAGGCTCAGTTGCATCCAGTGCCCGAAGAGCTGCCCGGCCGCGTCGAGCAGCGCCCCGGGGGCGGGGAGCGCCCGCAGCACCCCGCGGATGCCGTCGGAGCCGACCCCCTGGACCTCGTGCACCCCGGCGAAACCCGGCCCGTGGAACATCCACCGGTCGCGGTAGAGCGCCTCGGCGCTCACGGGGGCGGGCCGCTCACCGGTGAGCGGGCGCGGCCCGGGGCCGCCGGGCCGGGCGGCGGGCGGGCCGTCGTAGCGCGGGCCGAGGAGGACGGTCAGGGTGGCGCAGTCGCCGAGCGCGACGCGGACCCGGCCGGGCCCGTCGGACCGTACGCCCACCTCGATCCGGACGGCGGGCTCGACGGCCAGCCAGCGCATGGCCCGTACGTCCTCGTAGCCGAGCACGACGGAACCGGCGGGCGCGGCGCGCAGGGCGGCGTCGGCGGCGAGTTCCAGCATGGTGGTCATGGGCACGACGGGGAAGCGGTCGGAGTCCTCGGGCCAGTCGGCGGGCTGCTCGTAGACGCAGTGGTCCCGGACGTACGGCAGCGCCGCCAGGGAGAGCGTGAGAGGGCGGCTGTCCCTGGCCGGGACGGCGAGGGGCCCTGGTCGCGTCCAGGCCTCGGTGACGGACCGGGCCGCGTCGCGGGCCTCGTCGAGGACGGCGTCCAGCGCGGACAGCAGCGGCGGCGCGGGGCGCGGTACGCCCGTCTGCGCATCCGGGCCGCCGGGGTGGCCCCCGGCCCCGGCCCCGCCGGTCACCGGGCCCAGAAGCCCGCGGGCCCCCGCCCCGAGCCGGACCAACGGCGACCCGAGGTCCAACGGCACCGCGGCCCGCCGACCGGCCATCCGCCCGGGGGGCGTTGGCGGGGTGTGCGGCGGCACGACGGCGGGCGGTGCGCCGGTCGGCGCGGTGGGCGTTGGCGAGGCGCCCGCCGGCGCGCCGGGGGTTGGCCGGGTGTGCGGCGGCACGGCGGACGGCGACACGCCGGGCGTTCGCGAGGCGCCGGTTGGCGGGACGGCCGCTGGCACGGCGCCGACTGGCGCGGTGCCCGCTGGCGGGGCGCTCGCGGGAGCGGCGTGCGGCGTCGCATTGGGCGTGCGCGAGGCGCCGGTTGGCGCGGTGGCCGGTAGCGAGGCGCCGACTGGCGCGGTGGCCGGTTCGGGGGCGGCCTCGCGGACGGCCCGCGGGGCCGTCCCCGTGACCGTCCGGGGGTCGGTGGCGCCGGTGACCGCCCCGCCCGTGACTACCCCGGCGCTGGGGGCCCGTGTGGCGGCGGCCCCCGTGACGGCCCGGGTGTCGGCGGCCCCGGTCACCCCGGCCCCCGTGACCGTCCCCGTCATCCCCGTCGGCACCGGATTCGTCAGGCGGGTCCAGCGCGGGGTGAGGCCCTCCGTCCAGAGTGCGGCCGCCGTGCGGCGTAGGGCGGCCGTTCCCGTCAGGCGCGGGGTGGAGGTGGCGACCGCCAGGTGCGGGCGGTCGCGCAGGGTGTCCTCGACGAAACCCGGAAGGCTGCCCGGGCCCATGGCCACGAAGGCCCGTACGCCCGCCTCCTCGTACAGCCGCAGGGTCAGCGAGCGGAAGTCGACCGGCTCCAGCAGGTGGCGCACCACCAGCTCGCGGACCTCGTCCGGCGCCTCCGGGAAGGGGGAGGCGGTGGTCGCGGACCACACCGGCAGGGCCGGCGGCCGCAGCGGAAGCCGGTCGAAGGCGGCGCGCACCTGCCCCAGGTACGGTTCCCACATCGGGGTGTGGAACCCGGACCGGAACGGCAGCTCCTGCCCAAGGACGCCCTCCCGCGACAGCCGTTCCAGTACGTCGGCCACCTGCGCCGGGTCCCCGCAAATCACGGACTGGTGCGGGCAGTTGTCATGGCTGACCACCACCCGGTCCAGCCCGTGCAGCGCCGCCCCGGCCCGCCGCGCCCCGCAGCCGAGCGCGGCGTACACGAGGTCCGGGACGGTGAGGGAGCCGGGGCGCAGCGAGCCGAGGAAGGTGTCCACGGCCCGCCGCGGGTACATCCCGGCGGCCACCATCGCGGCCCACTCGCCGAGGCTGTGCCCCGCGAGGACATCCGCCTCGATGCCGAGCTCCGGCAGCACGCGGGCGAAGAAGCGCCCGGTGGCGATGGCGTCGAGGGCCCGCCCGATCAGCTCGTCCCCCCGGCCGAGCCGCGGCCGCTCCAGCGCGAACAGGTCCGCCACGTCGTCGAGGACGGGAGTGAACTCCGGTTCCAGGCCCGGGAAGAGGAAGGCGACCCGGCCGCGGTCGGCCCCGCCGGACCCTCCGGCGAGCAGGGGCTCCGGCGTGAACCACACGTCCCCCCGGCCGCGCCAGGCCCGCCCCCGCGCCAGCACCTTCGCGGCCAGCGCGAGCCGCTGCGGGGTCGGCCCGAGCACGGCGAGCCGGCAGGGTCCTCCCTCGTCGCCGCCCCCGGCTCCGCCGCCGACGTCGTCGCCCCCGGTCCCCGACCGGGCCGCCGCGGCCAGGAGTCCGGCCAGCCGCCCCGCGGTCGGCGCCGCCAGCAGGAGTACGCCGTCCCGCGCGCCCGGACCACCGGCGGGCACGGCGGACCGCACCGGCCCCGACCGCTCCGGCCCCGACCGCTCCGGCCCCGGCCGCTCCGGCCCCGTACCCAGCGGCAGGAACCGCCGTACCGGAGCCGCGGGCCGGGCGGCGCCCGCGCCCGGCGCCTCCTCCAGGACCACGTGCGCGTTGATCCCGCCGAAGCCGAAGGCGTTCACCCCCGCCCGCCGGGGCGCCGCGCCGCGCTCCCACGGCTCGGCCACCGTCACCGGCCGCATCCGGGTCCGGGCGAGGGCCCCGTGCGGCTCCTCCAGGTGCAGGGTGGGCGGCAGCACCCCGTCGTGCACGGCCAGCGCCGCCTTGATCAGGCCTGCCATGCCCGAGGCCTGCATGGTGTGCCCGAGCATCGACTTCACCGAGCCGAGCCCCACGGCTCGCTGCCCGGCCACCGGGGGCCCGAACACCTGCGCGAGAGTGTCCAGTTCGGCCGCGTCCCCGACCGGGGTGCCGGTGCCGTGCGCCTCCAGCAGGCCCAGCGCGTCGGCGGCCCGCGGGTCCAGGCCCGCCTCCCGCCAGGCCCGCTCCAGTGCGCGCACCTGCCCGGCGACCAGGGGGCTCATCAGGCTCGCGGCCCGGCCGTCCCCGGCCACCCCCGTGCCCCGGATCACGGCGTAGATCCGGTCCCCGTCCCGCTCGGCGTCCGCCAGCCGCTTCAGCAGCACCACGCCGGTGCCCTCGGACAGCAGGGTGCCGTCCGCCCGGCGGTCGAAGGGCCGGATCCGCTCGCTCGGGCTCAGCGCGCGCAGCTGGGTGAACACGCTCCACAGCGTGGCGATGTGGCAGTGGTGGGCCGCGCCCGCGACCACGACGTCACAGCGCCCGCTCGCCAGCAGCCCCACCGCCTGGTCCACGGCCAGCAGCGAGGAGGCGCAGGCCGCGTCCAGCGTGTAGGCGGGGCCCCGGAAGTCCAGCCGGTTCGCGGTGCGGGCCGCGGTGAAGCTGGGGACCAGGCCGATGGAGGCGTCCGGCCGCTCGGGACCCAGGGCCTCCTGGAAGGCGGCCCGCACCTCGGCGATCCGCCGCTCCCCGAGCTCGGGCGCCAGCTCGCGCAGCGTCTGCGCCACCTGATGCGCCGTACGCACCCGTTGGTCGAGCCGGGCGGTGGCCACCCCCATGAACCCGCCGCGCCCGAGCACCACCCCGATCCGGGACCGGTCGGCGGGCAGCCGGTCCTCGCCGCCCGCGTCCGCGATCGCCTCGGCCGTCGCGTGCAGGGCGAGCAACTGGTCGGGTTCGGCGCCCTCGACGGTGGCGGGCATGATGCCGAACCGGGTCGGGTCGAAGGCCGCCAGCCCGTCCACGAACCCGCCGCGGCGGCAGTAGAACCGGTCGCCGACCGGGGGCCCTTCGGCGCCGGACGGGTCGTAGTACACCTCCGGGTCCCAGCGCTCCGGAGGCACCTCGCGGATGGCGTCCGTACCGGCGACGAGGTTGCGGCGGTACGCCGACAGGTCGGCGGACCCGGGGAAGACGGCGCCCATGCCGACGATCGCGGCGTCCGTCGGGCGCGGTCCGCGGCGCGGCTCAGCCACGGCCGTTCACCTCGCCCGGCTCCGGCTCCGCGTCGGCCATCAGGACCACCTGTACGTCCCCCGCCCCGCCCGCGAGTTCGGCGAGGAAGGCGTCCGTCCCCTCCTCGGGGCCGATCAGCGGGATGCCCCGCCGGGCGTAGTTCCGCTCCAGCTCGGGCGTGACCATCCCGCCCGAAGCGGCGGCCCAGGGGCCCCAGTCGATCGCCAGCACCCGGCCGGGGAAGGTCTCCGTCCAGGCGTGCGCGAAACCGTCCAGGGCGTCGTTGGCGGCGGCGTAGTCGCACTGCCCGCGGTTGCCGAAGGCTCCGGCGACACTGGCGAACAGGGCGAGGAACGAGGGCGCGGGCGTCCGCCCGTGCTCCGCGGCCGCGGCCGCCAGGTGCCGGGCCCCCGTCACCTTGGTGGTGAACACCTCGGTGAAGGACGCCGGTTCCTTGTCGCGGAGCAGCGCGTCGCGCAGCGTCCCGGCGCCGTGGACGATGCCGTCGAGCCGGCCGTGCCGGGCGCGTACGTCCGCCACGACCGCCCGGACCGCGCCCTCGTCGGTGACGTCCACGCGGTGGTAGCGCACCGACGCGGCGACCTCGCCGAGGGAGCGCAGCGTGGAGCGCACCTCGCGCTCCGCGAGGACGCGGGAGGCGGCGGCCTCGATCTCGGCGGGCCTGCGCAGACCCGCGGCGATCAGGGCGGCGCGCAGCGCGACCCGGTCGTGCGCCTGCGCGAACCCGGGCTCCTCGGCGCCCGGTTCGGCGGTACGTCCGACCAGCTCGACGTGGCAGCCGGTGGCCCGGGCCAGGGCGAGGGCGGCCCGCGAGGTGATTCCCCGGGCGCCACCGGTGAGCAGGACCACGGAGTCCGGACCCAGGGGCACGGGCCCGGCGGGCCCGTCCGCCGGGAGCGCCGCGGGGACCGCCCGCAGGCACACCCGGGCCCCGTCGGCCGCGTACCCCACGGAGACCGGGCCGCCGGGGGAGCACAGTTCGGCCAGCAGCCGGGCCGCGACGCGGTCCGGGCGCTCCTTGGGGTCGACGTCCACCGCGCGCAGCAGCACCCCGGGGTACTCCAGGGCCGCGGCGCGCGCGAAGCCGTGCAGTCCGGCCCCGGCCGTGGGGTCGGCGCTGCCGGTGTCCGCGCCGCCGCCGGCCGCCCGGTGCCCGAACCGGCCCCCGGCCCCGCTGACCAGCAGCAGCCGCCGGACCCCGCCGGTCAGGGCCCGGCGCAGCCCCGGGAAGTTCCCGGGCAGCACCGGCTCGGGCCCCCCGCGCAGCGCGCTCAGGTCCACCAGCCCGTCCAGCCCGTTCACCGTGTCGGGGCCGTCCGCCGCGTCCGGGCGTTCGCCCAGGTCGCGCACCTCGGCGCCGTGCGCCCGCAGCAGTGCGGCCAGCGCGAGCGCCACCCCCTGGCCGTCCCCGACGACCCCGAACCGCTGTCCCTCCAGCTCGTCGGCCGGCTCCGGGATCTCCCCGGCGGCCACCACGGCCGGCGTCATCCGCCGGAGCCGCGCCCGCCCCGGCGCCGGGTCCCCGGCCGGTCGGGGCGCGATGGTCTCGCGCGCGGCCCGGCCCGGGGCGGGGCCCGTGCCGGGACCCGCGTCCGGGTGTCGCGTCCCCTCGCCGGCCGGGCCCGTGGTGGCTCCGACCTCGGGGCCCTCGCCCGGGCCCTCGCCCTCACCCGGACCCGCGCCCCCGGGCTCCGCCCCGCTGCGGCTCGTGATCCATTCCACGATCCCGCGCAGGGTCTTGATCCGGGACAGCTCCTCCACCGCGGACTCCGTCGAACCGTCGGCGGTGCTGGGGAGCCCGATGCGGTCGGCCAGGGCGCCGATGATCTCGACGCGTTTGATGGAGTCCACGGACAGGTCCGCCTCCAGGTCGAGTTCCGGGTCCAGCATGTCCAGCGGGTAGCCGGTCCGCCGGTGCACGATGTCCAGGACCACCTCCATCACCCCGGCGGCCGTCACCACGGCAGGCGCGACGGGCACGACCGGCCCGACCGGCGCGGCCACGGCGGCACCCTCCACCACGTCCTCCGCCAGGGCCCCCGCCACGGCGGTGACCCCCGGCCACGCATCCGCGCCTGCGCCCGCGGGCGCCCCCGCACCGGCCCCCGCCCCCGCCCCCAGGAACCCGAGCAGGACGTCCCGCTGGGCCGCGACCAGCTCCCGGGTCCCGCTCAGGTACGCCAGTACCGCCGCCTCCCGGGCATCGGAGGCCGGGGCCGCGAGCGCCGCGGGCACCGCCGGAGCTTCGACGGCGCGCACCGCCACCCGCCGGGGCGGCCGCAGCCCACCGGCCACCGGGGCCCCGTCGGCGGTCCGGACCAGGTGGCCGTCCACCAGCCAGCCCGGGCGCCGCGGCGCCCGCTCCGGCAGGACGGAGGTCCGGCCGCGGTACAGCGCCTCCGGCGCCACCGGCACGCCCGCCGCGACCAGCTCCGCCAGCGCGGTGACGAGCCGGACCACGCCGTGCTCGCCGGGTACGTCCAACGGGACCACCGCGCACGGCCGTTCGGGCCCCAGGATCTTCTCCACCAGGGCGCTCAGGACCCGGCCCGGGCCGGCTTCCACGAAGGTGCGCACCCCGGCCGCGTACATCGCCTCGATCTGCTCCACGAACCGCACCGGCTCCGCGACCTGACGGGCCAGCAGTTCCCGCGCGGCCGCGGCCCCGGCCGGATACGGCCGCGCGGTGGTGTTCGACCAGACCGGGACGCGCGGGTCGGTCACCTCCACGGCGGCCAGCTCGTCGGCGAGGCGGTCCGCGGCGCCCGCCACCACCGGGCTGTGGAAGGCGCAGGCCACCGGGAGCGGCTGCGCGGACAGCCCCGCCGCGCGCAGCTCCCGGACGGCCGTCTCCACCGCGGCGGTCGGCCCCGACACCACGCACTGCCGGGGCGCGTTGTGGTTCGCCACCACGCAGCCCGCCCGCTCCGCGACCGCCCGGACCTCCTCCCGCGTCCCCGTCACGGCGGCCATCGCCCCCGGATCCGCCCCGGCCGCGCCGAGGATCGCCAGCGCCCGGCGCGCGCTCAGCCGCAGCAGGGTGTCGGTGTCGTAGGACCCGGCCGCCCACAGGGCCGTCAGCTCGCCGTACGAATGCCCGGCCACGCAGTCGGGCCGCACGCCGGCCTCCGCCAGCAGCAGGTGCGCCGCCGCCCCCGCCAGCCCGAGCGCGGGCTGCGCGATCCGGGTGTCGGTCACCGCGTCCCGCAGGCCCGCGCGGTCCGGTCCGGTGAAGGCGGTCGGCGGGAACATCGCCGAGGTGACCGCCGCGGGCGCGCCGTCCAGCAGCCGCCGCAGTGCCGGGAACGCCACGAAGAGGTCCCCCAGCATCCCCGGCCGCTGGCTGCCCTGGCCGGGGAAGAGGAACGCGACCCGCCCGGGGTCCGCCGCCTCCGGCCGTACGTACACCCCCTCGCCCGAGGTGAAGGTACGGGCCCGCTCCAGCCGGGCCGCCAGCTCGTCCGGGCCGCTCGCCACGACGGCCACCCGCACGGGCCCGGAGCCGCGCGCCGCCTCCGCCGCCAGGTCCCGCAGGGCCCACGGCCGCCCGGCGCCCTCGTTCTCCTCCAGCCGGGCCGCGAGCCGGGCCATGGCCCGCCCGGCCGCCCGCCGGTCCGCACCCCGGAAGCAGAACAGCTCCGCGGGCCACGCCTCCACCGCGTGCCGGGGCTCCTCCGCGCCGCCGTAACCGGCCAGCACCGCGTGGTAGTTGGTGCCGCCGAAGCCGAAGGCGCTGACCCCCGCGACGCGCCGCTCCACCGGCACCGGCCACGGCCGGGCCTCGGTGTCGAAGCGGAAGGGGCCCGCCGCGCCCTGCCAGGCCGGGTTCGGTTCGGTCAGGTGCGCGGTCGGCGGCCGCACACCCGTGTGCACCGCCCACGCGGCCTTGATCAGCCCGGCCAGTCCGGCCGCGCACTTGGTGTGCCCGATCTGCGATTTGACCGAGCCCAGCGTGCAGGCGCCGGGCTCCGCACCCGCGTCGGTGAACACCGCGCTCAGCACGCCCAGTTCCGTGCTGTCGCCCACCACCGTGCCGGTGCCGTGCGCCTCGATGAGGCCCACCTCGGCGGGTGCGATCCCGGCCCGGGCGTACGCCCGCTCCAGGGCCCGGCGCTGGCCCTCCGGCCGGGGCGCGGTCAGGCCGAGGGAGCGGCCGTCGCTGGACGCGCCGACCGACTTGATCACCGCGTACACCCGGTCGCCGTCCCGCTCCGCGTCCGCCAGCCGCTTGAGCACCAGCGCGCCCACGCCCTCGCCGAGCGCGATCCCGTCGGCGCCCGCGTCGAAGGGGCGGCAGCGCCCGCTGGGGGACAGCGCCCGGACGGACGCGAACATCAGATAGTCGTTGATCCCGTTGTGCACGTCCGCGCCGCCGCACAGCACCATGTCGCTGTCGCCGTCGCGCAGTTGGCGGCAGGCGAGATCGAGGGCGGCCAGCGAGGAGGCACAGGCGGCGTCGACCGTGCAGTTCGCGCCGCCGAGGTCGAGCCGGTTGGCGACCCGGCCCGCGATCACATTGGCGAGGATGCCGGGGAAGGAGTCCTCGGTGAGCCGGGGCAACTGCTCGTCCAGCTCGGCCGGCAGCTCCCCCAGGTAGGCGGGGTGCAGGGCGCGCAGCCCGTAGGCCCCCGCCAGCTCCGTACCGGCCTCCGCGCCGAAGACCACCGAGGTGCGCGTCCGGTCGAAGGCGCGCCCCGCGCCGTACCCCGCGTCCGCCAGGGCCCGCGCCGAGATCTCCAGGGCCAGCAGCTGCACCGGCTCGATCCCGGACAGGGAAGCGGGCGCGATGCCGTGCGCGAGCGCGTCGAAGGGCAGCGGCGCGAGGAAGCCGCCCCAGCGGGACGGGGTGCGCTCCCCGGCCCTGGCCGGGTCGGCGTCGTAGTACAGCTGCGGATCCCAGCGCCCGGCCGGAACCTCGGTCACCGCGTCCGTCCCGGCGAGGATCTGCGCCCAGTACGCGGCGAGGTCGGGCGCGCCCGGATAGGCGCAGGCCATCCCGACGATCGCCACGTCCAGCGGGTCGGGCAGGCCTGCCGCCGCGGGGCCCCCGGCCCCGGCCGCCCCGGCGAACTCCCGGGCCCGGGCCTCCAGCAACTGCGACGCCCCGTGGGTCACTTCGTGGTGCAGCGCGGCCACCGTGGTGGTCTCGCCGCGCAGGGTCGCCGCCTGTCCCAGCATGAACAGGCCCTCGGCGCGCTGGCGTTCCTCGCCCACCGGCTCCGGTCCGGCGCCCTCGGCCGCCCGGTGCCCCAGCCCCTTGCTGGCGATCCGCAGCCTCCCGAGGTTGAGCCGCTCCAGCTCCTCCCACACCCGGCGCGGCTCGGTGCCCTCCCGCTCCAGCCGCCGCCGGGTCCGGTCGAACGTGTCGGCGTACGGGGTGGGCGCGCAGCGCGTGGCGTGCCCCGGCCCGGTGTGCAGCAGGACGGTCTCCGCGCACTCCAGCGCGGCCCGCTGGAAGCCGGGCAGGACCGCGCCCGCCGCGACGGCCTCCTCGGTGAACAGATAGGCCGTGCCCATCAGCACCCCGAAGCGGGCGCCGCGCTCGACGAGCGGGGCGGCCGCCGCGGCCGCCATCGCGGCGGACCGCGCGTCGTGGATCCCGCCCGCGAACAACACGTCCAGGGAGGCCGGTTCGCCGTCCGCGAGCAGCAGCTCCAGCTGCTCCTCCCACAGCGGGAACGAGGCGCGCGGACCGACGTGGCCCCCGCATTCCAGCCCCTCGAAGACGAACCGCCGAGCCCCCTCGGCGAGGTAGCGCTCCAGCAGCCCGGGCGACGGCACGTGCAGGTGCGTCACGATCCCGGCCGCCTCCAGCGGCGCCGCCTGGGCCGGACTGCCCCCGGCGACGATCGCGTACGGCGGCCGTACGTCGGCCACCGCGGCCAGCTGCTCCCGGCGCAGCGCGGGCGGCGCGAAGCCGAGCAGCCCGACCCCCCACGGGCGGCCGGCCAGCCGCTCGGCGGTCTCGGCGAGCAGGCGGCGTACGTCCGCGCCCTCCATCACCGCGAGCGCCAGGTACGGCACCCCGCCCCCCGCGGCCACCGCCTCGGCGAACGCGGCCTGATCGCTGACCCGGGTCATCGGCCCCTGGGCGACGGGGAGCGGCCGGCCCTCCCCGCGCGGGCGCAGCGGCGCGCACCGCGCCGCCATCGCGGGCCGGCCCAGCACGGCGGCCCGGACGGCCTGGAGCACCCCGCCCGTGGTGCGGTACCGCGCGGCGAGCGGGGCGGCGAAGGCCCCGTCCTGCCCGGCGGGCAGCAGCTGCCGCGCGAGGCTCCGGGCCCCCGTCAGGGGCGCCACGGGCCCCTCCGGCACCGGCAGCCCGGGCCGCGCGTACACCCGGTACCCGTCGACGAGCCGGGTCTGCGAGCCGTCCATCGCGCGCAGCGCGTCGGCCACTTCGCCGGGCAGCGCGGCCTCGCCCTCGGTGGTCAGGGCGAGTTGTACGTCGAGCAGCACCCCGGCGGCTCCGCCCGCGACGGCCGCGGCGGCGGTGTGGGGCCCGATCCCCCCGCAGGCCAGCACGGGCACCGCGATCCCCGGATCACCGAGCAGCCGCTGGAGCAGCACGAAGGTGGTGGAATCGCCGACCCGGCCGCCCGATTCGTGCCCCCTGGCCACGAGCGCGGCCGCCCCGGCGGCGGCCGCGGCCACGGCCTGCGCCTGGTCGGTGACCTCCACCCAGACGCGCCGTCCCTCCGCCGCCCAGGCCGCGGGGCCGCCCTCCGCGCCCGCCAGCAGGACGGTGTCCACCGCGTCGGGCAGGTCCCCGGGGCCGAGCGGGCAGCTCCGCGGCACCCGGACGCCGTACGGCCCGTCCAGGCGGCGGGCCAGCTCGGCGAAGGCGTGCCGGGCCGCGACCGGGTCCCGGCCGAGATCGAGGAGGCCGAGCGAGCCCGCGCGTTCGGCGGCGGTCACGATCCGCGGGTCGGGTTCCTCGAAGGGGCTGAGCGCGACCACGAGGTCACGGGTGGCGGCGGACGGAGCTGCCTGGGGGGTCACGGGCGTTCCTCTTCCGGTGGGGGACGGTCGGGGGGAGGTCGGTGCTGTGTGACATGTCGCATGGCTGGACAGCTCCGCGCAGCGGGGCGTCCACGGCCGGGGTGCGCGCGGGGCGTGGTGCGGACGGACACGGACACGGGCGCGGGGACGTGCGGCGGAGCACGGAGGCGGCAGGACGCGGCGCGAGCCGTCCCGCCCGCGGCCGGACGGTTCGGCCCGCGCGGTTCCGGGCGACCCGTCGTGGCCGGACGGGCTTGAACGGTGGTCAAGTTCCCTGACGCCGCGATGCATCGTGCGGTGGGCGCCGCGCACTGTCAACCGGCATGCGGAGGACGGCCTTTCACACCCGTCGATTTCCGGACCGGACCGCCGGGGCCGGTCCGGACGCCCGGATCCGACCGCCGTGAGGGTGGTGGCCTGCGCCGTTGTCCGGGACGTGCGACCGGCTCCGGCGCGCGGGCCGGCGGGCCGCCGCCGGGTGGGTCATGCCGCGGCGGTATGCCTTCTCGCCGACCGGGCATGACAGCCGCGCGGAGTCGGGCGGTTGTTCACTCGGCTGCCCCTTACACCCGGGTCATGGCGCGGTTACCGTCCGGTCATGACCCCCACTCTCGCGCAGCTCCGCTACCTGGTCGCCGTCGCGGACTGCCGCTCCATCACCGGCGCGGCCGCCTCGGTGTTCGTCGCCCAGTCCGCGCTGTCGCGGGCCGTGCAGGCCATGGAGCGTGACCTGGGCGTGGAGTTGCTGGCCCGGCGGGGAAGGGGGGTGGACCTCACCCCCGAAGGGGCCCGGGTGGTCCGGCTAGCCCGGACCGTGCTCGACGCCGTCGAGGCGATCGACGACATCGGCACGGCCCATTCCGGCGGCGCCCGGGCCACCCTCACGGTGGTCGCGACCCCCACGCTGGCCCTGGACCTGGCCGCCGACCTGGTACCGGCCTTCACCGAACGGCATCCCGGCATCGACGTGCGGCTCCAGCAGTACGACAGCCGCGAGGTGCTGACCCGCGAGCTGCTGGAAGGCCGGGCCGAGCTGGCCCTGGTCGACCTTCCGGTGGACAAGGAGCTGACGACCCACCACATCCAGGAGCGCGAGGTGGTGCTGATCTCCCCGATGGGCTCCCGGCTGCCCGATCCGGTGCCGTTCCGGACGCTCGACGGGCTGGACATGGTCCTGCCGACCCCGGGGACGGGCCGGCGCACCGAGATGGAGGCCATGTTCAGCTGCCTCGGCGTGCGCCCCGTGCCCTGCCTGGAGGTGGACGAGCGGCTCGCCTGGGTGACCGGCGTGACGGACGGGCGCGGCTCCCTGATCTGGTACCGGGACGTGGTGTCGAGAGCCTTCGGGCACCGGGCCGAGATCCGGTCCTTCACCCCGCCGCTGCTGCGCCCGGTGGGCATCGCGCACGCGCGTCGGCCGCTGAGCCGGGCGGCCCGGGCGTTCATCGCGCAGGCGCGGCACAACGCGCCGGTACGGGAACCGGCGCGCTGACCGGGGCCGCCGTCCGGGCCGTGGGCCGTGGGCCGCGGGGTGCGGGGTGCGGGGGGTGCGGGCCGGGGCGCGGGCCCCCGGGTGCCATGCCCGACCGGCATCGAACCATGCTCACACAGGGGATGGACGCCCCTGGCACGCTGATTGACGGTCCGTCACATTGTGCGCATGCCTCGACTCCTCACCACCCCCCTGGCGGCCGCGCTGGCGACGGCGGCGCTCGCGGTCGTCCTGCCCACGGCCGCCTGGGCGGCCACCGCCACCGCCACTGCCCACCCCACCGCCACCGCCACGGCCACCCCGTCCGGCCGGTCCGGCTCCGCGCTCGCCCCCGAGAAGAAGTGCGTCATGCCCGGCGGGCTGACCGAGCTGAGCGGCCTCGCCGCGAGCCACCAGCACCCCGGCATCCTCTACGCCGTCAACGACAGCGGGAACACCAACCAGGTCTTCGCCGTGGACTGTTCCGGAGCCACCGGGCAGCTCAGGGCCACCTTCACGGTCTCCGGGGTCACCAACACCGACTGGGAGGCCCTGGCCCTCGGCCGGGACGAGGCGGGCGCCCCCGTCCTCCTCGTCGGCGACATCGGGGACAACTTCGGCGGCCGGGCCGAGATCACCGTGCACAGCTTCCCCGAACCCGACCAGCTCGTGAACGCCTCCGTGACGCCGGTCAGCTACCGCTTCGCCTACTCCGACGGCAAACACGACGCGGAGTCCCTGCTCGCCGACCCGGTGACGGGGCAGCTCTCCATCGCCAGCAAACTCATCGGAGCCGCCGGCCGGCTGTATACGGCGCCGCTGCCCCCGCGCACCGGACAGCTCAACACCCTCACCCCCGTCCGCCCCGGCCCGGTGTTCGCCACGGATGGCGCGTTCTCGCCCACCGGTCACTCCTATGTACTGCGCAGCGGCGGCCCCCTGGGCGCGAACACCGCCTCCGTGTACGACGCCTCCTCGGGGGCGAAGCTCGCGGACGTCCCGCTGCCCGCGCAGCCGCAGGGCGAGACCGTCACGTACGCCGACTGCGCCACCCTGCTCGTGGGTTCGGAGAACGACCCCCAGATCTGGCGGGTCCCGCTCCCGCCCGAGGCCACCCCCGGCTGCGGCGCCACGCCCACCCCGACGCCCACCCCGACCCCGACCCCCACCCCGACCCCCACCCCCACCGCGGGTGACCTCAAGATCACCGACCCCGGCTCCCAGAGCTGCACGTTCAACCAGT
>NZ_JBEOXE010000102.1:0-20527 GCF_040296485.1 Streptomyces sp. NPDC002138
GGTGGTGATGAAGGTCTTGGAGGCCGTGTTCTTCAGGCCGTCCTTGAACCGCGCCCGAAGCCGCGCCCGCGCCCCGGTCCCGTACGGCCCGACGCCTCACCGCGGCGGCCCTGCTGGCCTGCCTGGCGCTGTCCGGGGCCGCGGCCCTGGACGCCGCGCGGGATCTGCACGCGGGCATCGAGGCGGCCCAGGGAGAGTCGGCCGGACGGTGAATTCCGCCGGTCCGCACGCCGACCGGTCCGTCAGGGTGCGTACGTCTCGCCGCCCAGGGTGAGGGTCGCGCTGCCCGCCGTACTGTCGGCCAGCCAGGCCTCGAAGGCCGGCAGATCGGCCTCGGGCAGGGCGATCTCGATCTCCACGTCGGCGCCGTAGCGCAGGTCGGTCACGGTCCGGCCGGTCGCGCGCAGGTCGTTCTGGGTCTTGCCGGCCCGCTGGTGGTCGACGGTGACGGTGGCCAGCCGGTAGCGGTGGCGGGTGACGGTGCCCAGCGTGTCGAGCGCCTCGCCGACCACGCCGCCGTACGCCCGGATCAGGCCGCCCGCGCCGAGTTTCACCCCGCCGTAGTAGCGGGTGACCACGGCGACGGCGTAGCGGATGTCGCGCCGCATCAGCATCTGGAGCATGGGTACCCCGGCGGTGCCGCCGGGTTCGCCGTCGTCGCTGGCCTTCTGGACGGATGCGTTGGCGCCGATGACGTAGGCGTAGCAGTGGTGCGAGGCGGTGGGGTGTTCCTTGCGGACGCGGGCGACGAAGTCCTGCGCCTCGCGCTCGGTCGCGGCGGGCGCGAGCGCGCAGAGGAAGCGCGAGCGGTTGATCTCGGACTCGTGGACGCCCTCGCGGGCCACCGTGACGTACTGGTCTGCCTTCACCCGCTCCACCCTAAAGGGATCGGGCAGGGGAATCGGACGGGCGTCCGCCCTGTTGAAGCCGGGTGCGGGCGGCACCCGGCCGACCCGCGAGAGCAGAGGTGGCGCGCGTGTACGGCGACCCGGCAACCATCCGCAGGATCCTCACCCAGCACGGCGACACCTGGGCCGTGGTGGGGCTGTCCAACAACAGCGACCGCGCCGCCTACGGGGTGGCCCGGGTCCTCCAGCGGTTCGGGAAGCGGGTCATCCCCGTCCACCCCAAGGCGGAGACGGTCCACGGCGAGCAGGGTTACCCCTCGCTGGCCGCCATACCGTTCCCGGTGGACGTGGTGGACGTCTTCGTGAACAGCGCGCTGGCCGGGCCGGTCGCCGACGAGGCCGCCGCCGTCGGCGCCCGGGCCGTCTGGTTCCAGCTCGGCGTGGTGGACGAGCAGGCCTTCGACCGGACCACCTCCGCCGGTCTGGACATGGTCATGGACCGCTGCCCGGCTATCGAGATCCCGGCCCTCTGAGGGAGCCGCCGGAGCCCGTGGGCCCCACCGGCGGAATGGAGACCGCCATCGTCATCTCCATCGGGACGGGGCCGTCGTTGCGGTAGGCGTGCGGTGCGTTCGCCTCGAAGGACACGGCCCCGCCCGCCGGTACCGCGTACTCCTCGTCCTCGACCACGAGCGTGAGTTCCCCCGCCGTGACGTGCATCATCTCGACGGTGCCGGCCGGGTGCGGGTCCGAGGCGGTGCCCTCGCCGGGCTCCAGGCGGTACGCCCACATCTCCAGCGGTCCGCGCCGGTCGTCGCCGAGCAGCATGTCGCTGGCGCTGCCGCCCTCCGTCGACCACATGCGCACCTCCTGACCCGGGAGCACCACGTGCACCTGGGGGGTGGCCTCGTGGTCGAGCAGCGTGGTGATGCTGACGCCGAGGGCGTCGGCCAGTTTGACGGTGGTGCCGACGCTCGGGTTCGTACGGGCCTGCTCGATCTGGATGATCATCCCTCGGCTCACTCCCGCGCGGGTCGCCAGGGTGTCCAGGGTGAAACCGCGCTCCCCCCGCCACCGCTTGAGGTTCCGGGCGAGCGCCTGGGTGAGCTGTTCGAGATCCGACACCGTACCGACCGTCCAATATCTTAGATGACAGAGTTCAATGGATTGAACTACTCTGCACTGCACTGAATGGTTCAATGCACTGTACTGCGAGGTTCTGCCATGACCGCCTTGTTCGCCCTGGCCACCGCCATTCTGTGGGGTCTCGCCGATTTCGGGGGCGGATTGCTGACGCGCAGGATCCCGGCGCTCACCGTGGTCGTCGCCTCCCAGGCCGTCGCGGTCGTCGTGCTGGGCGCGATCGTGCTGGGCACCGGTGCCTGGAGCGAGGCCGGACCGCAGCTGTGGTTCGCGGTCGCCGCGGGGCTCGTGGGCCCCGTCGCCATGCTGAGCTTCTACAAGGCGCTCGCGCTCGGCCCGATGGGTGTGGTCTCGCCCCTGGGCTCGCTCGGGGTCGTCGTCCCGGTCGGGGTCGGACTGACGCTCGGCGAGCGGCCCGGCTCCGGCCAGATCGCCGGGATCGCGGTGGCCCTCGTGGGCATCCTGCTGGCGGGCGGACCGGAGCTGCGCGGGGCGCCCGTACAGCGGCGGGCGGTGTTGCTGACCTTGGGTGCGGCCTTCGGGTTCGGTGCGGTGATGGCCCTCATCGCGTCGGCGTCCAGCGGGCTGACCAGCCTGTTCCTGGCGCTGTTCGTGCAGCGCGTGACCAATGTGACGGCGGGCGGGGCGGCGCTCTGGGCCGCGGCGCGGCGCGGGAACCCGGTGCTCCCGGCGGGCGGCGGCCCCTCGCCGCTGTGGGGCCTGCTGCCCGCGCTGGCGTTCGTCGGGCTCGCGGACGTCGCGGCGAACGGCACCTATTCGGTCGCCGCGCAGAACGGTCCGGTGACGGTGGCCGCCGTACTGTCCTCGCTGTACCCCGTCATCACCGCGTTCGCCGCCTTCGCGTTCTTGAAGGAACGGCTGCGTACGGTCCAGGCGGCGGGCGCCGGCCTCGCCCTGGCCGGCACCGTCCTGCTGGCCGCGGGGTAACCGGCCAGGGGTGGCCGGAGTGGCTCATTCGATGGCGGGGGCGGCGGCCCCGGCGATCGGGTTGCCCACCCAGTGGGTCGCCGGTGGGACCGTCTCACCGCGCATCACCAGCGAGGAGGCCCCGACCGAAGCGTGGGCGCCGACCGCGCTGCCCGGCAGCACGATGCTGTGCGGGCCGAGCGAGGCGCCCGCGGCCAGCTCGACCGTGTCCATGCGCATGATCCGGTCGTGGAACAGGTGCGTCTGGAGCACACAGCCCCGGTTGACGGTCGCCCCTGCCCCGAGCGCGATCAGATCGGTTTCCGGCAGCCAGTGCGTGTCGCACCACACGCCCCGGCCGATCCGGGCTCCCAGGCTGCGCAGCCACCAGTTGAGTACGGGCGTCCCGGTGAAGGGTCCGGCCAGCCACGGCACGGCGAGGGATTCGACGAAGGTGTCGTACAGCTCGTTGCGCCAGACGAAGGAACTCCACAGCGGGCGTTCGGTCACGCGGAAGCGGCCTACGAGCATCCACTTCGCGGCGGTCGCCGTCAGCGCGGCGGCGATGCCCGCGGCCAGCAGGAGCGGCGCCCCTACCAGCGCCGCGAGCCAGAGGCCCCCCGCGTCGAGGGCGTCCTGCTGGGCCAGCAGGACGCCCTCGGCCAGCGCGAGTCCGCACATCAGGGGGATCAGCCTGCACAGCTCGACGAGCGCCCGGGCCAGGACCAGGTGCGGGGCGGGCTCGAAGGTGCGTCCCGCGTCCGGGGTGGCCGCGACCCTCGGCAGCGGCATCGTCGGGCGGCCGAGCCAGGAGCTGCCGGGCTCGCTGTCCGCGGGGGCGTCGGAGAGCACCCCGATCAGCGCGTGGTCGGGCACGGTGCGGCCGGGCCCCACGATGCCGGAGTTGCCGACGAAGGCGCGCCGCCCGATGCGGACCTCGCCCAGCAGCATCCGGCCGCCGCGCAGTTCGTAGGGAGCGGCGAGCACGTCGTCGGCGAGGAAGGCCCCGTCCTCGACGGTGAGGAGCGACGGCAGCGTCAGGACCGTGGAGATCTCCGTGCGGCGGCCGACCCCGGCCCCGAGCAACCGGAGCCACAGGGGTGTGGCGAGGCCCGCGTACAGCGGGAAGAGCGAGGCCCGGGCGCCGCTGAGGAGCCGGTGGACCAGCCAGACCCGCCAGGCGACGCCGCCGTCGGCGGGATGACTGCCGGGGGTGATGCCGCGCCCGAGGACCCGGACGACGGCGGCCACGGTGAGGATCCAGCAGACCGCGGCGACGCAGGTGGAGACGGGGACGGTGAGGAGCAGCCACAGCGCGACGGAGCCGAGCGTGACGCAGTCCTTGATCAGGTAGTACGTCCCCACGAGCACGGGCGCGCCGGCGACGAGCGGCAACAGCGGCAGCCCCCCGAGCGCCAGCGCATAGGCGAGCCCCCACCGCCCCCCACGTCCCCGGCTGCCCCGGGCCCCGGCCGGCTCGGCACCCCCGCCCCCCGGCCACCCCGAGCGCCGCACGGTGGCCAGGGGGCGGGCCGGGGTGCCTTCCCAGGTCGCGCCCGCGGGGATGTCGCCGGTCAGGCAGGCGCCTGGGGCCAGTTCGGCGCCCGGGCCGAGTGCCGCTCCCGGCATGAGCATCGAGCGGTGGCCCACCCGGGCTCCCGCGCCCACGCGGACCGCGCCCACCCGCAGGGTCGCGCCGTCGATCCACCAGCCGGACAGGTCCGCCTCGGGTTCGATCGCGCAGCCCTCGCCCAGGTCGGCGAGGCCGGTCACCGGCGGCATGGCGTGCAGGGCCACGCCGCGCCCCGTCGTGCAGCCGAGCGAGCGCGCGTACCAGGCGGCCCAGGGCGTACCGAGCAGCGCGGGGACGCCGAAGGCGGCCACGGTGCGTTCCGCGGCCCACAGCCGCAGATGGACCCGGCCGCCGCGCGGGTACGCGCCGGGGACGATCCCTCGCGTGAGCA
This sequence comes from Streptomyces sp. NPDC002138, assembly GCF_040296485.1. NCBI lineage: Bacteria > Bacillati > Actinomycetota > Actinomycetes > Kitasatosporales > Streptomycetaceae > Streptomyces > Streptomyces sp. NPDC002138. Next base: position 4,883 of record NZ_JBEOXE010000102.1, read on the forward strand.
GCCGCGCGGCCCCCGCGCCCAGGGCGAACCGGGACGGGGCGCTGAACAGCACCGCCCACCCCGCGAGCACCAGCCACCAGGAGGTGTACGGGGCCCAGGCCTTGGGGGCCAGCACGGCGAGGACGTTGTCGATGACCGCCAGGCCGACCAGCCCGCGCAGCCCGGTCACCCCGAACAGGGCGCACTGGACGAGGATCTGGGCCGCGCCGGTACGACGGCGCAGCGGCGGGACCGGCGCCCCGGGCGGCGACGGCGACCCCGACCACGACGGTGACCCCGCGGACGACTCCGGCGCCCCCGCCGCGAGCCCCTCCAGGTGTGCGGCCATGTCCCGCAGCACGGGGTGCCGGTAGAGGTCCGCGACCGAGACCCCGGGGTACCGCTCCCGCAGCACGGAGGCCATCCGGGCGGCGGTCAGGCTGGTTCCGCCCAGGGCGACGAAGTCGGATCCCGCGCCGGGGCGGGTACCGAGCAGCTCCTCCCACACGTCGGCCAGCCGCGCGGCGGCGGGCCCGAGCGGCTCCCTGACCGGGGCGCCCGGTGCTCCGGCGGCGTCCAGGGACCCCGCCGGATCCCACGCCTCCGGCAGCGGCCACGGCAGGGCCCCGCGGTCGACCTTGCCGGAGGTGCGGGTGGGCACCGCGGTGATCTCGGCCAGGACCGGGACCAGCGCGGCGGGCAGCGCCCGGGCCAGCGCCTCCCGGGCTCGCGCGCGGTCGTATCCGGGCGCGGGGACGACGTACCCGGCGAGCACCTGGCCGCCCGCCGGGGTGGTGTGCACGGCCGCGGCGGCTCCCAGCACCCCCGGCAGCGCGCTCAACGCCGCGTCGATCTCGCCGAGTTCCACCCGCCGGCCGCCGAGCTTGATCTGGTCGTCGGCCCGCCCGGTGAAGATCAGCCCGTCGGGGTCGGCCAGGACCAGGTCGCCGGTGCGGTAGGCGCGGGCGGCACCCAGCGCGGGGCAGGGCCGGAAGCGTTCGGCGTCCTTCACGGGATCGAGGTAGCGGGCGACGCCCGCTCCGGCGATGACCAGTTCGCCCTCGGCGCCGAGCCCGACCGGCTCCCCCGCCTCGTCGACGACGGCCAGGTCCCAGCCGTCCAGCGGCAGTCCGATGCGCACCGGTTCGCCGGGCCTCAGCTGCGCGGCGCAGGCCACGACGGTGGTCTCGGTGGGTCCGTAGGTGTTCCACATCTCGCGTCCGCCGACCGCGAACCGGTCCACGAGTTCGGCCGGGCACGCCTCGCCGCCGACGATGAGCAGCCGGACCCGCTCCAGGCATTCGGCGGGCCACAGCGCGGCGAGCGTGGGCACGGTCGAGACCACGGTGATGCCCCGGTCGACGAGCCAGGGGCCCAGCTCGTGCCCGGCGCGTACGAGCGCCCGCGGGGCCGGTACCAGGCAGGCGCCGTGGCGCCACGCCAGCCACATCTCCTCGCAGGAGGCGTCGAAGGCCACCGACAGCCCGGCGAGCACCCGGTCCCCGGGGCCGAGCGGGCGCCGGCGCAGGAACAGCCCGGCCTCGGCGTCGACGAAGGCGGCGGCGCTGCGGTGGGTGACGGCCACGCCCTTGGGGGCCCCCGTGGAGCCGGAGGTGAAGATGATCCACGCGTCGTCCTGCGGCCGGGTCGCGCGCCGCGCACCGCCGTCGGCCCCGGTGGCTGCCGCGGCCCCGGCGGGCGGCACCGCGCCCGGTGCCATCGCCCCGTCCGCCCCGAGCACCAGGCACACGCCCGCCTCGCGGAAGACGGCCGCGGCCCGCTCGTCGGGGTCGTCCGCGTCCACCGGGACGTAGGCGGCCCCGCAGCGCAGGACGGCCAGGACGGCGAGGTACAGCTCCGCGCTGCCGGAGGGGACGCGGATCCCGATCCGGTCCCCCGCCCCGGCCCCGGCCCGGCGCAGCCGCTCGGCCCGGAGCGCGACCTCGGCGGTCAGCCGCCGGTAGTCGAACCGTTCGGCGCCGGTGTCGAGGGCGGTGGCCCGGGGGTGCTCGGCGGCGGTGGCGTCGAGGATGTCGAGGAGCGTGCGGGAGGAAGCGGGGGGCGCACCGAAGTGACACGCGCCCCGCGCCGCTTCGGCGGGCGCCGGGCGGGGTAGGGGGCCGGACGGGTGAGCTGGCATCGGTACGCCTCTGTTCGGCTGTGTGACGTGCGTATTCTGCACGGCCGATCGCCTGCTTCCGGCTCCTGCCGCACGCATCCACAGATACCTGCCGACGCCTTCCGGTTCACCGCGCGGAGGACTTGGTTCCGTAAATCGAACAGCCCGTCCGGAACCCCGACGGCGCGTCAGAACCCTTGCCCCGCCGGGGATCGCGCCGCTCGGCGCGCACCCCGGGCGCGCGTCCGCATCGCCACCCCGTGGGGAGGATTTGGACAATCGCTGGGCTGACGTTCGGTATCGGAATCACCCGTTCCGCCCGCATCGGGCGGGGTCCGGGAGCGCCCGGCTAAGGGATCCGGCGCGACTCGGCGATACGTTCGGCCTCGTCCAGCGCCCGCAGCTGCGCCGGCGTCACCCCATCGGGTATCGGCACCGGCGCCGGCGTGCGCAGCGGCGGCTGCCAGCCCGTCTCCGGCTCCCAGCGGCGGACGATCCGCGCGGGCGCTCCCGCGACGACCGCGTGGTCGGGGACCTCACCGCGCACGACGGCGCCCGCGGCCACCACCACGTTGCGGCCGAGCCGGGCCCCGGGAAGGATCACCGCGCCCGTGCCGAGCCAGCAGCCCGGGCCGATCTCCACCGGCGCGCTGCGCGGCCACTGCTTGCCGACGGGCTCGTGCGGGTCGTCGTAACTGTGGTTGGTGGACGTGATGTAGACACCGGGTCCGCAGAACGTGTCCGATCCGATGGTGATCCGGGTGTCCGCGATGACGTGACTGCCCCGGCCGAGCACCACGCCGTTGCCGAGGACCAGCACCGGATCCCGGCCGAGGTCGAGGTCGGGCATCATCCCGGCGGTCAGCGTGACCTGCTCGGCGATGATGCAGTGCTCGCCCAGGTGGATCCAGCGCTCGCCGAAGACGGTGCCCTGCGGGAAGGCGAGGCGGGTGCCGTCCCCGATGGCCCCGAAGCGCAGCCGTCCGGGGGCCTGGGCGGTGACCGCGCCCGCCTGCTGCGCCCAGCGCCAGCCCGCGTGGACGACCCGGCTCGCGGCGCGGCGGCGCAGGGCGGTCAGGGCCGCCCGGACCTCCGCGGACGAGACGGATGAGAACGTGTTTCTGTTCTTCGGCACCCGGCCACGGTAGTGGGCCGCGCCCCGGGCGTCCGGACGGCTCTCCTGTGATCTTCACCCCATCGGCGGGGCGGCGGGGCGCGTGCCCTACGGTGCGGGGAGCGCGGCATCCGAAGCAGAGGAAGAGAACATGACGTTTCAGGCGGACCAGGCATTCGTCGCGGGTGTCGGCGGGAAGAAGCCGGCCATCCACCCCGAGGCGTTCACCGCGCCGACCTCCGTCACCGTCGGCGACGTCACCCTCGCCGCCGGGGCGAGCATCTGGTACTCGGCGGTGCTGCGGGCCGACTGCGGGCCGATCACGCTCGGCGTGGACAGCAACGTCCAGGACAACTGCACGGTCCACGTCGACCCCGGCTTCCCGGTGACCATCGGCGACCGGGTCTCCATCGGCCACAACGCGGTCGTGCACGGCTGCACCGTCGAGGACGACTGCCTGATCGGCATGGGTGCCACCGTCCTCAACGGCGCGGTGATCGGCGCGGGCTCGCTGGTGGCGGCCCAGGCGCTGGTCCCGCAGGGCATGGTCGTCCCGCCGGGTTCGCTGGTCGCGGGAGTCCCGGCGAAGGTCCGCCGCCCGCTGACGGACGAGGAGCGGGCGGGCATCAGCCTGAACGCCACGATGTACGTCGAGCTGGCGAAGCAGCACCGCGAGGCACGCTGAGCGAAGCGCCCCGAGCGCGCTGAGCGAGCGCGCCGGGCGACGCGGCGCACCCGGCTCACGAGCGTCGGACGCCCCGGAGCCCGGGAGCCCGGGAGCCGGCTGCCGCCCCACCGCCCCCAGTGGGACGTCAGTCGGCCGCGACCGCCTCGGGCGCCACGGCCTCGGCCGCCGCCGCCTCCGCCTTCTTGGCCCGGCTGCGCAGCACCAGCATCGAGGTGAGCCCGATCAGCACGGCCGCCACCAGCCCCAGCCAGGAGAACCGCTTCAGCCAGTCCTCCGCGACCTTGCCGATGTAGTAGACGGCCATCGTGGTGCCACCGGCCCAGATGATCCCGCCGAGCACATTGGCGATCAGGAACTTCCAGTACGGCATCCGCAGCACGCCCGCCAGCGGGCCCGCGAAGATCCGCAGCAGGGCCACGAACCGCCCGAAGAAGACGGCCCACATGCCCCACTTCTGGAAGGACCGTTCCGCCATCGCGACGTGGTGTTCCCCGAAGTGCCGGGGGAACTTCCGGCCGAGACGGGCCAGCAGCGGTTTGCCGCCCTTGCGGCCGATCGCGTAGCCGATCGAGTCCCCGATGATCGCGCCCGCGCTGGCGCAGGCACCCAGCACCAGCGGATCGATGCCCCCGTTCTGCGAAGCGAGCAGCGCCGCGCTGACCAGGACGATCTCCCCCGGCAGCGGAACGCCCACGCTCTCGACTCCGATGACCAGCGCGACCACCACATAGACGCTGACCGCCGGGATGGTCTCCAGCCATTCCTGGACGTGCACCGGCATTACCTCCACAGCCTGGTCCCCCGACGCGCCCGCACTGACGCACCGACCGGCCAGCCTACCGGCCTGCCGCACGCACCATCGCGGCCGCTCGGAGCGGGAGTTCCCGCGAGGATCGTCCCACCCACACCTCCCGCCGTCCCGTTCCCACGGTCCAGGCGTGCGGGACCGGGTCCCAGGAGGACAGGGTGCGTGCGTCGAGGTCCACGGTGACCTGCTGGGAGCGGCCGGGGGCGAGGGTGATCCGCCGGTAGCCGGCCAGCGCGCGCACCGGCTGGTCGAGCGTGAGGTCCGGCGAGGGGCCGACGTACACCTGCGCCACGTCCGTGCCCGCGCGGTGGCCGGTGTTGCGCACGGTGAACTCCACCCGCAGGCCGCCGCCCCGGGGGCTCACGGTCAGCTTCTCGTACTGCCAGGTGGTGTACGAGAGCCCGTGGCCGAAGGGGAAGAGCGGGGCCACCCGCTGCGCGTCGTACCAGCGGTGGCCCACGTGGACGCCCTCGGTGTACTCCTGGCGCCCGCCCACGCCCGGGTAGCGCACGGGATCGCCGCCGACGGGGGTGGCGTGCTCCGCGGCCGGGAAGGTCTGGGTGAGCCGCCCGCCGGGGTCCGCGTCGCCGAACAGCACGTCGGCGGTGGCGCCCGCGCCCTCCTGGCCGGGGTAGTACATCTGCAGGACGGCCGCGGTCCGGGCCAGCCACGGCATGACCGTGGACGAGGACGTGTTGAGGACCACGGTGGTGCGCGGGTTGGCGGCGGCGACCGCCTCGATCAGGGCGGGCTGGCCGCCGGGCAGCGCGAGGCCGGTCCGGTCGCTGCCCTCGGTGGCGTCCTCGTAGGCGAACAGCACCACGCTGTGGGCCGCCTTGGCGGCCCGCACCGCCTCGGCCAGGTCGGCGGCCCGGCTCGCCCGGGTGGTGTGGCGCAGCCGGAAGCGCAGGCCCCGGTCGCCGCCCTGGGCGGCGACGGTGAGCTTGTGGACCCCGGCGGCGAGGGCGAGCGTACGGCGGCGCACGGTGAGCCCGTCGGGGGCGGCTCCCAGCAGTCCGCCCGCGAAGTGCTCGGCGAGGCCCTGGCGGAGGGGGAACACCTCCTCGCCGTCGAGGCGTACGTCGGGCCGCTTGCCGGTGTAGTGGACGATCAGGGTCCATTCGTCGGCCGCGGGCAGGGTGAAGGCGCCCTCGTAGCGGTAGTCCCGGCCCGCGTCCACGCCCTGGTCGTCGAGTGCGGCGGCCGGGGCGAGCAGGTCCCCGGGAAGCGGCCGGCCGTACAGGTCCTCCCCGAGGGCGTAGCGGACCTCGGCGCCCTGGCCGGCCCGGGCGCGGATCGCGGCCAGCGGGCTCGCGGCGCGGCCCGGTTCGGGGATGACGTGGGCGCTGCCGCCGCCGCTGACGAAGGGCACCTGGCCGGTGGGTCCGATGACGGCGAGGCTGCGGGCGGCGGCCCCGGCCAGCGGCAGGGCCGCCTTCTCGTTGCGCAGCAGCACCGCACCGGCCACCGCCACCCGCCGGGCGAGCGCGGCCCCGGCGGCGGGGTCGCGGGCGGGGCGGGGCCCGGGCGGCCCGTCCAGCAGGCCGAAGCGGTCCATGGTGCTCAGCACCCGGCGGACGGCGAGGTCCACGGCGTGTTCGGACACGGACCCGGCGCGCACCGCTTCGCGCAGCGGATCACCGAAGTGGGTGCCGGCGGGCATTTCCATGTCGAGTCCCGCGGTGACGGCGGCGACGGTGCTGTGGGTGGCCTGCCAGTCGGACATCACCCAGCCGTCGAACCCCCAGCGGCCGCGCAGCAGTTCGTCGAGCAGCGGCTTGCTCTCGCAGGCGTAGGTGCCGTTGACCTTGTTGTACGCGCCCATCACCGAGCCCGCTCCGGCCGTGACGGCGGCCTCGAAGCCGCGCAGTTCCGTCTCGTGGAGGGTCTGTTCGTCGGCGATCACGTCGACGGTGTCGCGACCCTGTTCCTGGTTGTTGAGGGCGAAGTGCTTGACGGTGGCGATCAGGCCCTCGTCCTGGATGCCGCGGACCACCTCCGCGACCAGGTCGGCGGTCAGCCGCGGGTCCTCGGCGAAGGTCTCGAAGTTGCGGCCCGCGTAGGGGGTGCGGATGAGGTTGGCCATCGGCGAGAGCAGCACGTCCTGTCCGAGCGCGCGGCCCTCGCGGCCGAGGACGCGGCCGTAGGCGCGGGCGAGGGCCGGGTCGAAGGCGGAGGCCAGCATGACGGGCGCGGGCAGCGCGGTCGCGGGCCCCCGCACCCGCACCCCCGCCGGCCCGTCGGCGAGCCGCAGGGGCGGGATCCCGAGGCGCGGTACGCCGGGCACGTAGCCGGCCTGACCGAGCGGAGCGGGGTCCACGGCGCCGTGCAGCAGCGCGGTCTTCTCCTCCAGGGTGAGCCGTTCCAGCAGCGCGTCCACCCGGGCGCGGCCCCCGGGCCGGGCGACCGCGCCGGCCCCGGTCGCGCGGACCGCCGTACGCGCCCCCGCGCCCGGCGGCACCCGGGGCACGCAGCCGCCCGCGCCGAGGGCTGCGCCCGCCGCCCCCAGCAGGCTGAGGGCGGTCCGACGGGACACGGCGTCGCTCATGGGGGCTCCCTGGAAGCGGCAGTGGGAGGGGCGGCCCGCGCCGGACCGCCCCTCGGCCACTGTGCGCCACGCGCCCCCGGGCCACGCCGGGGCGCGCCCTCGCGGGCTCCCGCTTCCACTGATGGGACGCACCCGGGGCGCGGCGGCCGCCTCCGGGGAGGCCGCGACGGCGCCCGGATCCCGTGCATGCCGCCCGGCATGCCGACCGCGGGGCCGCGCGGCTTACGCGTTGGGGCGCAGCGTCCAGACGACCGTCATCTCGCCGGTCACGGCCTCGTCCTCGCGCTGGATGGCGATGGTCACCGGGAACTCGGGGCGGCCGCCCGCGTCGAGTTCGGCGACGACGTCGGCCGCCGGGCGGCCGAGGGTGGCGGTGGCCGTGACGACGCCCTTGGCGAGCTTCTTGTAGCCGATCTCGGCCCTGACGGCGAGCGGGACCGCGCGGGAGAGCTGCTCCCCGAACGCCGCCAGCACGATCGCACCGCTCGCGGACTCGGCGAGGGTGAACATGGCCCCGGCGTGCGGGCCGCCGACGTGGTTGTGGAAGTCGGGCTGGTCGGGCAGGCGGACGACCGCGCGCTCGGGGGTGGTCTCCAGGAACTGGAGGTTCAGGGTCCGGGCCATCGGCACCGTCGCGGCGAGCAGTTCGCCCACGTTCATCTGGTCTGCGCTCATGGGAGGCGATGTTACCCGCGAGTAGATGGGCTTGACCAGAGTCGTTACGGGACCGGGCGTGCTTCCGGCGGCACGCTCCCACTATCGTTACCGGCCATGTGGCCAGGACAGCAGCAGCCGCCCGGGGGCGAGCAGAACCCGCAGGACGCGCAGAACAACCCGTACCAGCAGCAGTCGGGACAGCCGAATCCGTACCAGCAGCCGGGGTACGGACAGCAGCAGCCCGGCTATGGGTACCCGCAGCCGGGCTACCAGACTCCCCCACCGGTCCAGCCGTGGGGCCAGACACCGCCCCACCCGGGCCAGCCTCCGCAGGCCCCGCAGGGCGGCGGAGGATCCAGTCCCTTCGCGACGAAGACCGTCGCCATCGTGGCGGCCTCCGCGGTCGTGGTGGCCGCGGCCATCACCGGCGCCTTCGTGCTGACCAAGGACGACAACAAGAAGAAGGACGTGGCCGACGACAAGCCCGCAGCCAGCTCACCCGCCCCGGTCCCGCCGGCCGCGCCGACCGGCAACCCGCGCGCGGGCGGCGACGTCGCTCCCGTGATCCCGGGCTGGAAGGTGGTCGTCAACCCGAAGTACGGGACCGCCTTCGACGTCCCGGCGGACTGGAAGGTCGACGGCTCGGGCATGTCGTACGGCATCACCGACGAGTCCAAGAACGACGGCTCCCCCTTGATCAGCCTCTCCGCGCCCGCGGAGTTCAAGGAGGACTGGTGCAAGGTCGACGCCGACAAGAACGGCAAGGAGGAGTCGACCGCACTGGCGACCACGGGCACCAAGGGCGGCCAGGGCGCGAAGGACACCGCCGAGGCGGCCTACAACGAGGCCGGTAACTGGGTGTTCGCCGCCTACGCGCAGAAGGCGCCGAAGGGCACCACCAAGGTGGTCGCGGCCAAGGAGTACACGACGCTCTCCGGCCTCAAGGGCCACATGGCCACCGCGAGCGTCACCGGCCTGCCCAAGAAGAACAAGTGCGACACCGACGGCAAGTCGATCGCCTTCAGCTTCAAGACCGCCAACGGCGACTTCTCCAGCTGGGTGCTCTACGGCCCGGCCAACGTCCCCGACGAGGTTAAGCCCGAGGTCTACGAGAAGATCCTCAGCTCGGTCCGGCTCACCACCGGATGATCTGCGACGCCCCGCCCGCGGGCCGGTAATCCGTTTGGATTCCCGGCCCGGGACGGGGATAGTCCGGGGGTGAGCATCCGCACCGCCCCCGGCCAGCCGTCCGCACGCCGTCGCCGCCCCGCGTGGGCGGGCCGCAACTACACGTTGCTGACCGGCGCGGCGGTGGTGACCCACCTCGGCAGCAACGGCGCGCTCATCGCGGCCGCCTTCGCCGTGCTGGAGGCGGGTGGCTCGGGCGGGGACGTCGGTCTCGTCACCGCCGCCCGTACGCTCCCCCTCGTCCTCTTCCTGCTCATCGGCGGCGCCATCGCCGACCGGATACCGCGCCACCGCGTGATGGTCGCGGCCAACGCCCTCAACTGCGTCTCGCAGGGCGCCTTCGCCGTGCTCGTCATCGCCGGGGACCCGCAGCTGTGGCAGATGATGCTGCTCACCGCGCTGTGCGGCACCGGCACCGCCTTCTTCAGCCCGGCCGCCGAGGGCATGCTGCTCTCCACCGTCTCCGGTGAGCACGCCAACCGGGCCTTCGCCCTCTTCCGGATGGCGGTCAACGGCGCGGGCATCGGCGGCGCCGCGCTCGGCGGCGCCATGATCGCCGCGATCGGGCCCGGCTGGGTCCTCGCGGTCGACGCGGTCGCCTTCGCGGTGGCGGGAGCCCTGCGGTCCTTCCTCGACGTCAGCCACATCGCCCCGCGCACGCCCGGCAGCAGCCTGCTCGCCGATCTGCGCGACGGCTGGGTGGAGTTCCGCAGCCGCCCGTGGCTGTGGAGCATCGTGCTCCAGTTCTCCGTGGTGGTCGCCGTCGTCGGCGCGGCCGAGGCCGTCTACGGTCCGCTGGTCGCCCGGGACCAGCTGGGCGGACCGGCCCCCTGGGGCCTGGCCCTGGCCGCCTTCGGGATCGGCACGATCGGCGGGGCCGTCCTGATGATGACCTGGAAGCCGCGCAGGCTGCTGCTGGTGGGGACGCTCTGCGTGTTCCCGCTGGCGCTGCCGTCGGCGGGGCTGGCGATCCCGCTGCCGACGTGGGGGCTGTGCGTGGTGATGCTGCTGAGCGGCCTGGCCATCGAGGTGTTCGGCGTGAACTGGATGACCACGATGCATCAGGAGATCCCGGAGGAGAAGTTCTCCCGGGTCTCCGCCTACGACTGGTTCGGCTCGATCTCGATGCTGCCGGTCGCGACGGCCCTCGCGGGCCCGGCCGAAACGGCCTTCGGCCGCACCAACGCGTTGTGGGGCTGCGCGGCCCTGGTCGTCATCGTCACGGCCGCCGTCCTCACCGTCCCGGACGTCCGCCGGCTGACCCGGAAGCCGGTGCCGCCGCTCTCGGCATCGAGGCCCGGAGATGGCGGGACCGGCGCCGTCGCCGCACCCGCCACCTCCGCCGCAGCCGCCTGCGACCCCGACTCGCCTCCGGCGGGCCCTCAAACGCCGGGCAGGCTGAATCTCGCCCCCGCACCGTCCGGCGACTGAGGCGCGGCCGCCCCGCCCGGCCTCAGCCGATGCTGAAGGCGCCCTCGGGCGGCTCCGGCGAGGCCACCGCCTGCGCGTCGGCCACCACCGTGGCCCGCCCCACCAGCTTCGCCAGCCCCGCCCCGAACTCCACCCGCGCCGCGAACGCGTCCCCCGCGCACGCCCGCGCCAGCCGCGCCACCGGCAGCTCCCGCGCCGACCCCACCAGCACCGCGTTCCCGAACCGCCGCCCCCGCAGCACCCCCGGTTCCGCGATCAGCGCCAGCTCCGGGAACACCGTGGCGAAGTTCGCCAGCTGCCCCCGCAGGAAGCCGAAGGGCGCTCCGTCGGCCAGGTTCGCCACGTAGACGCCGCCCGGCCGCAGCACCCGGGCGGCCTGGCGCGCGTACTCCACCGAGGTCAGCTGGGCCGGGACCCGCGAGCCCCCGAACACATCGGCCACCAGTACGTCCGCGCTCGCCGCGGGGGCCTCCTCCAGCCAGGCCCGCGCGTCCGCCGCGCACAGCTCGACCGCGGCGTCCGCGGGCAGCGGCAGGTGTTCGGCCACCAGCTCCAGCAGCTCCCGGTCGAACTCGACGACCCGCTGCCGGGACCCCGGCCGGGTGGCGGCGGCGTAGCGGGGCAGGGTCAGCGCGCCGCCGCCCAGGTGCAGCAGGTCCAGGGGCGCGCCCGGTTCGGCCGCCGAGTCCAGGACGTGGGCGAGCCGGCGTACGTACTCGAACTCCAGGTGGCGCGGATCGTCGAGGTCGACATACGACTGCGGGGCGCCGTCCACCGTCAGCAGCCAGGCCCGCGGCCGGTCCACGTCCGGCATCAGCTTGGCGGTGCCCTGTCCCACGGCCCGGATCACCGGAATCTGTTCGTCGTCGTCCACCCCACCATTGTCGGGCAGCCGCCAGCCGGCTCAGCGCGACCAGACGGCCGCCGCCTCGGCCGCGTGCGCCGCGGCCTGGGCCAGGCCCGCCCGGGCCGCCGGGGCCCGCCGGGCCGGGTCCAGCACATTGCGCCCGAAGACCTTGCGGGCCTCCGCGGACGGGGTGATCAGCAGCACCTTGGACCCGTCCGCCCGGAGCCGTTCGGTCTGGGTGGCGGGCGAGGGCGAGACCCCGGAGCCCAGGGCCATCGGCGCGATGACCACCACGCGCCGGTAGCCCGTCGCGACATCCGCGTTGGCGGCGGAGCGGACGCCTCCGTCGACGAAGCGCCGCTCCCCGACGGTCACCGGGGGCCACACCCCCGGCACCGCGCAGCTCGCCGAGACGGCGTCGACCAGGCTGACCCCACTGTGCCGGTCGAAGTCGGCCGCGGCCCCGGTCCGCGCGTCCACCGCGGTGACCACGAACCGCCGTTCGGGCCACTGGTGGGAGACGAGCCGCCCCTCCAGCACCTTGCGCCGGGCCCCCTCGTCCCCGGTGTCCGCGGCCAGCGCGATCTCCCCGACCCGCCGCCGGTAGGCCGTGGCGTCCCGGGCCCGCATCATCGCGACGGCGTAGCGGGTGACGAGCCCGGCGCCCAGCTTGGCCGCGATCTCCCCGCCCGCTCCGGCGAGCTGGCGCTCGTAGAGCTCGCGCGGGGTCAGCAGCCCCGAGGTGAGCTGGGCGCCGACGACGGAGCCCGCGGAGGTGCCGACGACGAGTTCGGCGGTGGACAGGTCGATGCCCGCCTCGGCCAGCCCGTAGATGATCCCGGCTTCCCAGCCGACCCCGGTCAGGCCTCCGCCGCCGAGCACCAGCGCCGTCTCGCCGCTCATCGCAGCCCCCGCTCTTCCCGATTGTGGTGACGGCAGTCTGCCGCAGGCGGACCGCCGTCACCACGGTGGAAACTGGGTCAGCCGAGAACGGACGTCACCGTTCCCGCGCCGACCGTGCGCCCGCCCTCACGGATCGCGAAGCCGAGCCCCGCCTCCAGCGGAACGTCCCGGCCCAGCTCGACGGTCATGGCGACCGTCTCCCCCGGCCGGGCCAGGCCCGCCTCCCCCAGGTCCACGTCCCCCACGACATCGGCGGTGCGGACGTAGAACTGTGGCCGGTATCCGCTGGCCAGGGGTGTGGTCCGGCCGCCCTCGCGGGCGGACAGCACGTACACCTGCGCCGTGAAGCGCCTGCGCGGCTCCACGCTGCCCGGCGCGGCGACGACGTCACCGCGCCGGATCGCCTCGCGGTGCACCCCGCGCAGCAGGATCGCGACGTTGTCCCCGGCCTCGGCGGAGTCCATCGGCTTGCCGAAGGTCTCCAGACCGGTGACCACGCTCTCCACGGGCTCGCCGGCCGCGCCGAGCAGCGCGACCCGGTCGCCCATGCGGACGGTGCCGCGCTCGACGGCGCCGGTGACGACCGTGCCCCGGCCGGTGATGGTCAGGACGTTCTCCACCGGCAGCAGGAACGGCGCGTCCGTGTAGCGCACCGGCATCGGTACGTACGTGTCCACGGCGTCCAGCAGCGCCAGGACCGCCGCGGTCCAGCGCGGGTCGCCCTCCAGCGCCCCCAGCCCGGAGACCCGGACCACGGGCGCGCTGTCGCCCCCGTACCCGTGGGCGCTGAGCAGCTCGCGGACCTCCAGCTCGACCAGGTCGGTCAGCTCGGGGTCCCCGGCGTCGGCCTTGTTGAGGGCGACGACGATGTGGTCGACGCCGACCTGGCGGGCGAGCAGCACGTGCTCGGCGGTCTGGGGCATGACCCCGTCGAGCGCGGAGACGACGAGGATCGCCCCGTCGAGCTGGGCCGCTCCCGTGACCATGTTCTTGACGTAGTCGGCGTGACCGGGCATGTCGACGTGGGCGTAGTGGCGGGTGTCCGTCTCGTACTCGACGTGCGAGAGGTTGATCGTGATCCCGCGCCGCGCCTCCTCCGGCGCCCGGTCGATGCGGTCGAAGGGCACGTACGCGGCGCCCCCGCGCTCGGCGAGGACCTTGGTGATGGCGGCGGTGAGGGTGGTCTTGCCGTGGTCGACGTGACCCATGGTGCCGATGTTGAGGTGCGGCTTGGTCCGCACGAAGGCCGTCTTGGCCATGACTGTTTCCCGTATTTCCCGTGTTTTCCGGTGACCGGAAGCCTGAACGGGACCCCTGGATCCTGCCGACCCTCCCCCTGCGGGGTCCGCCGGACGATCCGGGAAGGGTCAGCTTCGTGCGCCGCCGAGGGGCGCCGGGTGGGCGGATGCGATGTCCGCGACGGCAGCCTTCGGCGCGTCCGCGACTGCGGACGGCGCTGCGGGGAAGGGGTGCCGGGACATGGTCATGATCCTGACGGACCGGTCCCGGCGCGTCGAACGAATTACGGCTGCCGTTCGCCCGCGAGAGGTCCGCGTCACGGCGCCCGGACATGCCCGTCGGCTAGTCTCGGCGGATGTCCCCCCTCCTCCTGGCGCCCTGGTTCCGGCTGGCCCTGCTCGTCGTGCTGCTGGTGGCGGCCGGCGTGTGCGTGCTGCTGTACGAGCCGCAGCGGATGCTGTCGCGGGGCTGGACCGGTTCGCTGCCGCTCGGCACCGCGGTGTTGCTGTTCGCGGTGGTGTACGGACTGTGCACGGCGGCGTTCGTGCCGCGCCCCCTGCTGAACCTGGGCGCGGGGGCGGTCTTCGGCGCCCCGTTCGGTCTGGTGGCCGCGGTCGGCGGTACGGTCCTCGGCGCCGCGGTGGCCTTCGGACTGGGCCGGACCATGGGACAGCGGGCCCTGCGGCCGCTGCTGCGCGGGCGGTGGCTGCTGGCGGCGGACGGGCAGCTCAGCCGGCACGGGTTCCGCTCGATGCTCGCGGTGCGGATCTTCCCCGGGGTGCCGTTCGCCGCCGCCAACTACATCGCGGCGGTCTCGCGGTGCGGCTGGGTGCCGTTCCTGCTCGCGACGGCGCTGGGTACGGTCCCGAACACGGCGGCGTACGTGATCGCCGGAGGCAGCGCCTCCTCGCCCACCTCTCCCGCCTTCCTGGCCTCGCTCGGCTTCATCACCGTGTCCGGGGTGCTCGCGGCGGCCGTCGCGTGGCGCAAGCGGCACCGGCTGACGGCGCCCCCCGCGGCCGGGCTGACGCCTCAGCAGACCCCAGTGGTCACCAGTGCGACCCCGGGGCCCTAGCATCGGACGCGAATCTCCCGACAATCACAAGGACGAGCGCACCCCGACATGAGCTGGTTCGAATCCCTAATCCTCGGTCTCGTCCAGGGGCTTACGGAGTTCCTCCCGATCTCCTCCAGCGCCCATCTGCGGCTGACCGCGGCGTTCGCCGGCTGGCAGGACCCCGGAGCGGCCTTCACCGCCATCACCCAGATCGGCACCGAGACCGCCGTGCTGATCTATTTCCGCAAGGACATCACGCGGATCATCTCCGCCTGGTTCCGCTCCCTGACGAACAAGGCGCTGCGCTCGGACCACGACGCCCAGATGGGCTGGCTGGTCATCGTGGGGTCGATCCCGATCGGGGTCCTCGGCATCACGCTGAAGGACCAGATCGAGGGCCCGTTCCGTGACCTGCGGCTGATCGCCACCACCCTGATCGTCATGGGCATCGTCCTCGGCTTCGCCGACTGGCTGGCCTCGCGCGACGAGTCGGGCGGCAAGCACCGGGTGGTCAAGGAGCGCAAGTCGCTCAAGGAGCTGGGCGTCAAGGACGGCCTGATCTTCGGTGTCGCCCAGGCGATGGCCCTGATCCCGGGCGTCTCCCGCTCCGGCGCGACGATCTCCGGCGGTCTGCTGATGGGGTACACCCGCGAGGCGGCGGCCCGGTACTCCTTCCTCCTCGCCATCCCGGCCGTACTGGCGTCGGGCGGCATGGAGTTGAAGGATCTCGGCCAGGGGCACGTCTCCTGGGGGCCGACGATCTTCGCGACGGTCATCGCCTTCGTTGTCGGTTATGTCGTCATCGCGTGGTTCATGAAGTTCATCACCACGAAGAGTTTCATGCCCTTCGTGATCTACCGGATCCTGCTGGGCATCGTGCTGTTCGTGCTGATCGGCATGGGTGTGCTGAGCCCGCACGCGGGCGAGTCCGCGGGCTGACGCGGGTTTCACCCGTACGCGGGGGCCGCCCGGGAACGTTCCCGGGCGTCCCCCTGCCCAAGCCCACGCTCAACGGCGACGACGCGCTCTACCGCGACGTCCTGCCGGACGTGGACCTGCGCCTGACC
>NZ_JBEOXE010000103.1:0-20176 GCF_040296485.1 Streptomyces sp. NPDC002138
CCGTGTACTGGACGTACTCGGGTCTTCGGTCGGTGCGGCGAGAGCGCGTGCCGGGCGCCGCGACGCCGCGGACATCCGTCAGACACCCCCTAGGCGGAGGTGGCGGCGGTCACGCTGCGTACATGGCTCAGGCTCGGGCCGGCGAGTACGTCGTGCAGCTGCTGGAACACCTGCCGGGCCCCCACGGCGTTCCAGTCCGCGGGCAGCAGCTCCGCGGGCAGACCCGGGTCGAGGTAGGGCAGGCGACGCCATGCGGTGAGCATCGGCACGTAGTGGCGGAACGCCTCGGCGGGCGCGGTGCCGTCACGGCCCGCGAGGCGGGCGGCGACCGGTGCGTACGCGTCGGTGAAGGCCGCGTACTGGGCCTGGATCGCCGGGAAGTCCCACCAGGAGCTGACTGCTTCGGGCAGGTCGCTGAAGGCGGCGTAGTCGGCCGCAGCGAACAGGTGGACGTACTCGCTGAGCCCGAGCCGGACCAGCATCGCGCGCGCGTCCTCCAGGACCCGGCCCGGCGCCAGCCACACGCCGGAGGCGATGTTGCCGAAGCCGAGCCAGGTCAGCCGGGTGCGCAGCTGGTAGCGGTGGGCGCGCTCGGATTCCGGTACGGAGAAGACCGCCAGGGCCCAACCGTCGGACAGGTCCGCCGGTTCCAGGCTGGCGAAGATGCGCCGGTCGCCCGCGTCGAAGACGGGGTGGACGGCCGGGCTGAGCCGGTAACCGGTGGCGCCGCGCCGCTCCGGTTCCAGGACGCCCTTCTTCTTGAGCCGTGAGATCGCCGAGCGGACCGCCTGGCTCTCCACGTCGAGTTCCGACATCAAAGTGATCAGGTCGGCGATGGAGATCCAGCCACCGCTGCCGCGCAGAAAGGCCCCGTAGACCGTGTTGATCAGCGAGCTGGGCCTGAGGGGGCTGTCCGACATGATCGCCTTCCGTTGGATGGGTGGCGATCCTACCGAGGGGCCCGGCCGCCCACCCGCCCCAGGTCAGGCGATGGGCGCCGCCGCGTACGCACCGGAGAGCAGGTGCCCGGCCCCGGGAGCCACCGCGGGCAGGCCGAGCGCCCGCAGCATCTGGTGCGCGGTGCAGACGGCCGCGGAGACGACCGGCTTGCCGAGCAGCTGCTCGGCCTCCTCGATGGCTCCGAGCGAAGGCATCTGCACGCACGCGGACAGCACGACCGCGTCCGCGTCGGAGTGGTCGAGCGCGCGTGCCAGGCCGGGCAGCCGGGCCGGGTCGTGGGCGGCCACGTCCAGGTTGTTCGGGATCTCCAGGGCCCGGTAGTCGAGGACTTCGATGCCCTCGTGGGTGAGGTAGTCGACGACCGTCCGCGTGAGCGGGCGCATGTACGGCGCGATCAGGGCCACCTTCCTGGCGCCCATGGTGTGCAGCCCCTGGACCAGGGCTCCGGCGCTGGTGACGACCGGTGCGGGGGCCGCGTTCTCCACGGTGCGCGCGTGCAGGCGCTCCTCGGCGCCGCGGTGGTAGCCGAGGCCCATGCTCATGATGGCCACCAGACAGGCGTAGCCGAGTACGTCGACCCGCGCGTCGGACAGTTCGACGGCGCAGCGGTCGGAGTCGGCGTCCATGGCCTTGAGCTGTTCCGGCGTCACATGGGTCATCCGCATGCGGCTGGAGTGGAAGGTGAAGCGCTCCGGTGCGACGGCCTCCCGGGCGCGCAGGATGGCCGGCACTTCCGTCTCCATCGTGACGTTCGAGCTCGGCACGATCTGGCCGATGCGGTAGGTGCGGTCCGGCACGGGTGCTCCTGGGTTCGGTACGGGGATCAACGGGCGTCCACGACGGGGTTGGTGAGGGTGCCGACGCGTTCGACGGTGGCCTCGACGGTGTCGCCGGGCACAAGGAACTCGGGCGGGACCATCCCGGCCCCGACACCCGACGGGGACCCCGTCGCGATGACGTCACCGGGCTCCAGGGTCACGCCGGAGCTGATGTCGGCGATGAGCCGGGCGATGGGGAAGAGCATGTGGCGGGTGTTGGACTTCTGCTTCGTGACGCCGTTGACGCGCAGTTCGAGATCCAGGGCCATCGGGTCCAAAATCTCGTCGGCCGTGACGACGACGGGCCCGAACGGGGCATAGGAGTCCTGGCCCTTGGAGAAGAACCACTGCCCCGAGCGGCGCTGGTCGCGGGCGCTGATGTCGTTGACGATGCTGTAGCCGAAGATGTGCCCGTAGGCCTCCTCCTCGGTCACCCGGAAGGCGGTGCGGCCGATGACCACGGCGAGCTCGCACTCCCAGTCCAGCTGGGCGGTGAGATCGGCGTTGTGCAGGATCGGCGCTCCGGGCCCCGTGACGGCGGTCGCGGGCTTGCTGAACAGCACCGGACGCGGGGGCAGTTCCTTGTCCGTGTCCAGGCTGCGGCTGGACTCCGCCACGTGCTCCACGTAGTTCAGCCCCACCCCGATGATCTTTCCGGGCCGGTGCGGGGCGCACAGGCGGACGTCTTCGAGGCGGTGGACGGCGTGGCGGGGCGGCGCGCCGTCGAGGAGGCCGCGGACCGCTGCGAGGGCCGCGGGCCCGGCCTGGACGAGCGAGAGCAGGTCGGGCGGGATCCGGACGCCCGCCTGGTCGGCGAGGACGGCGAGATCGTGCACCGAACCGTCGCTCTCCGCGCCGAGGCGCGGCGCCGGCTCGGCGGATCCGGTGGTGGTGAAGGTGAGCAGTCGCATGGGGTCTCTCCGGGGGTGAGGGGCATTCAGGAGGCGGGCTGGTGGCCACCGTTGGCGGTGTACGCCTCCTCGCGGTGGAAGCCGAGCGAGCGCATGACGGGGAAGTCGTTGAAGGAGAAGAGGCAGGCGTCCTCGGCCGGGTCGAGGTTGCGGTGCTCGTGCCACGCCCAGGACGGAACGCAGAAGATGTCGCCCTCCTGCCAGGCGAAGCGCTGTCCGGCGATCACCGAGACCCCGCGGCCCTTCGCCACCGTGTAGATCACCGATCCGGTGTGCCGGTGGGCCAGGGTGGCCTGGTCCGGGCGCAGCAGCTGCATGTGGGCGCCCATGGTGGGCATCACCGAACCGCCGGTCACCGGGTTGGTGTACTCCGCGATGATCCCGTCGTACGGCGAGCCCTCCGTGGCCTTCGCGAGCCCGAGCAGGGCCTCGTACGTCGCCTCCCACGGGTAGGCCAGCAGCGGCGAGTGGGGCCGGGTCCACCGCTCGGAGCCGTACGGGAGCAGGTTCGCCGCGTAGGTCAGGACCGAGGAGTTGATCACCTCGCCGGGCTGCTGGCGCAGCTCCGGGTGCACCTCGTAGAAACCCGCGTCGAGGGCGTTCACCAGGGGGATGTCCAGACCGTCCTGCCAGATCACCGGGGCGTCGGTGGCGTCGTTGCCGTGCTCGTGCCAGGCGCCGTTCGGGGTGATCGCGAAATCGCGCGGGCCCACCTTCAGCTTCTGCCCGTCGACGATCGTCCAGGCCCCGGTGCCCTCGTGGACGAAGCGCAGCGCGGCGGCCTGGTGACGGTGGGCGGTCATGGCCTCGCCGGGCCCCATGATCTGCAGGCCCGTGTAGAGGAGCCCGGCCGCCGCGCTGACGTCCTTGCGACCGGGGTTGACCAGCATCACCACGCGGCGGCCCGCGTCGTCCGCCGTGACGAGGCCGAGGGCCTTGTGGACGAGCGGGCGCAGCTCCTCGTAACGCCACAGCACCGGAACGGATGTGGGCCGCGGGTACCAGGGCTCGATGTCGTTGGCCACGGTCCACAGCGCGCCCGCGTCGCGCGCCTCGAGTTCGGCGTAGTAGGCGGTGAGTTCGGGGGTGTCGAGGACCCGTGCGCGGCCGAGCGCGGTGTCGTCCTGATCGATGGTCATACGTCCTCCTCGGAGCGGGCGTTCAGGGAAACGGGCAGGGGAGAGGTGAAGGTCACCGGCGGGCGGGGGCGGTTGTCGACTTCGAGCCGGAAGATGTCGAAGCGGTTGTAGTGCCCGGTGATGTCGTGCATCTGCTTGGGCTGGATGCAGCGGGCCAGGTCGATCTCCGCGTAGACGATGCCCTCGTCGTCCACGAGCGGCGGGGTGACCGGGCGGCCGTCGGGGCCGAAGATGCCGGACAGCGCGCTGCGCGGGCGGCCGAACAGGGCCCGCAGCTCCTCGTCGTCCCCGGCGAGGAGATCGATGATCTCCGGTGAGACGGTGGAGCAGGCGACGACGGAGAAGACCTTCCCCTCGAAGCTGTGGGCGGCCGTCCGTACGGCGATGGCGTCGGCCATGTCGTAGTCGGCGGGCGCCACGGGCAGGGCGATGTAGCAGGAGGCGTGGATCAGTTCGCCCTGTGCGAGAAGGGCGAAGCGGGCCAGGGTGTTGGTGTTCTCGCCGCAGGCGAGGGCGCCGAGCGGGCCGACGGGGGTCTGGTGGACCCGCAGCGAGCTGCCGTCACCGCCGGTCCAGGTGAGCTTCTCGGCCCAGGTCGGCACCAACTTGCGGTGCACGCCGATGAGTTCACCGTCGGGGTCGATGGTCAGCAGAGTGTTGTAGAGGACGCCGAGGCTGTGCGGGCCGCGCTCGTTGACCCCGATGACCACGACGACGCCGTACTGACGGGCCGCCGCGCGCAGCGTGTCGACGTACGGGCCCGGCACGTCGACGGAGGCCCGGTGCAGGCGCTCGAACCAGGGCGAGCCCTGCACCGGGTTCATCGTCCAGTTCCAGTACGGGTAACCGGGGACGAACACCTCGGGGAAGACGATGAGCCCGGCCCCGTTCCCGGCGGCCTCGGCGATCAGGGAGACGGCCTTGTCGACGGTGGCGCCCGGATCGAGGTAGACCGGGGAGGCCTGGACGGCCGCCGCGGTGAAGCGGGGCAGGGTGTAAGGGGGCGGGGTGTAAGGGGGTGGAGCGTAGGGAGGCGGGGCGTAGGGAGGTGGGGCGTGCGGGGGCGGGGTCTCCATGGGATCTCCTGAATCTCCGCGGGTCAGTGGGCGGCGGTCGCGGCGGTCGCGGCGGTGGCGGTGGTCGAGGCGGTGGCGGTGGTGGTGACGCGTGGACGCCAGCGCTGGTGCACCGGAACGGCGGCCCGCCGCAGCAGTTCGAGGCGGGGCGGCACCCGGTCGGTACGGGCGGCGGGCGGGCGGGGGCTGCCCGCGGCCCAGGACCGGGCCCAGGGCGCGCCGGGTCCGCGGTAGCCCTGGGCGGCGGCCGCGTGCAGCGTCCACAGCGGGTCGTGGAGCTGGGCGCGGCCGAGGGCGCACAGGTCGGCCCGGCCCGCGAGGATCACCGAGTTCACGTCGTCGTACGAGGAGATCGCGCCGACCGCGATGGTCGCCAGCCCGGTGGCGTTGCGGATCAGGTCCGCGTACGGCGTCTGATAGCTGCGGCCGTAGCGCGGCCGCTCGTCGGCCACGACCTCGCCGGTCGAGACGTCGATCGCGTCGGCGCCCGCCGCGCCGAGGGCGCGGGCGATGTCCACGGCCTCGGCCTCGCTCAGGCCCCCCTGTGCCCAGTCGGTCGCGGAGATCCGCACCAGCAGGGCCTTCCCGGCGGGCCACACCGCCCGTACCGCGCCCAGCACTTCGAGCGGGAAGCGCAGCCGGCCGCCGGGGCCGTCGCCGTACTCGTCGGTGCGCCGGTTGGTCAGCGGGGACAGGAACCCGGACATCAAGTGGCCGTGCCCGTATTGGAGTTCCAGTGCGTCGAAGCCGGCCCGGTCGGCCCGCTCGGCCGCCCGGACGAAGTCCCGCACGACCAGGTCCATATCGGCCCGGGTCGCCTCGACGGGCACCGGGCTCCGCTCGTCCCAGGCCAGCGCCGAGGCGGCGAGCAGCGGTCCCCCGGACCCACGGCGGCCCGCGTGGGTGAGCTGGATGCCCAGGCACGCGTCCGACTGGCCGTGGACGAAGGCGGTGATCCGCCGCCAGGCCGCCTCCTGCTCGTCGGTCCACAGGCCGGGGCAGCCCGCGTCGGTCCGGCCGCCGGAGCTGACGGCCGTCATCCCGGCCAGGACCAGGGCCGGGCCGCCGAGGGCCTGCGTCGCGAGGTGCACGAGGTCGAAGTCGCCCGGTACCCCCTCGCGAGCCGTGGACAGGGCCACGGGCGCCACGACGACCCGGTTGCGCAGCCGCAGCCCACCGAGCCGGAAGGGCCGGAACATCGGCGGCACCGGAGCGGAGGCGTTGACCGCGGTGGTGAAGCCCTCGTCCCGCGCGCGCAGGCCGTCGAAGGTGACCCGGCGGCTGCGGGTCAGCAGGTTGAAGGCGAACTGCTCCGGCTCCTGACCGGTGTACCGGTCGATGTTCTCGAACCATTCGAGGCTGGCCTGGGCCGCGCGCTGGGTGGACTCCACGACCGGCCGGCGCTCGTCCTCGTACGCGGCCAGGGCGCTCGGCACGTCGGCGTGCTCGTGCAGACAGGCGGCCAGCGCGAGGGCGTCCTCCATGGCGAGTTTCGTGCCGGAGCCGATCGAGAAGTGGGCGGTGTGCGCGGCGTCCCCGAGCAGCACCGTGTTCCCGTACCGCCAGGTGCGGTTGCGCACGGTGGTGAAGCGCAGCCACTTGGAGTTGTTCGGCAGGAGCCGGTGGCCGTCCAGATGGGCGGCGAGGATCTCCTCGCAGCGCCTGATGCCCTCCTCGTCGCTGGCCCCCGGCGGGAGGTCGAGGGACTCGGAGCGGTCGAAACCGCCGCGCCGCCACGCGGCCTCGTCCATCTCGACGATGAAGGTGGACCGGGTGTCGTCGTACGGATAGGCGTGCACCTGGAGGGTGCCGAAGTCGCACTCCTCGACGATGAAGGTGAAGGCCTCGAAGACCTTGTCGGTGCCGAGCCACATGTACCGCCCCGACCGCTCGTCGAGGTCGGTGGCGAAGGTGTCCGCGTAGGCGGCCCGCGTGGCCGACCGTACGCCGTCACAGGCGACCACCAGGTCGTATGCGGCGGCCAGTTGATCCGGCGGTGGCGCCTGCGTGCGGTAGCGGACGTCCACGTCCAGCGCGGCGCAGCGGTCCTGGAGGATGCCCAGCAGCCGCCGACGGCCCAGCGCGGCGAAACCGTGGCCGCCGGAGGTCAGCGTCCGGCCCCGGCGCCGGACGTCGATGTCGCTCCAGCGGGCGAACTCCGCCGACATCGCGGCGTGCACGACGGGATCGGCCTGTGCGATGCCGTCGAGGGTCTCGTCGGAGAAGACGACCCCGAAGCCGAAGGTGTCGTCGGGCGCGTTGCGCTCCCAGACGGTGATCTCCCACTGCGGGGAGAGCTGTTTGGCCAGGGCCGCGAAGTACAGGCCGCCGGGCCCGCCTCCGATGACTGCTACGCGCACGGGGCGCCTCCTCGGGTGTTCTCTCGCTCGTCCGCGATCAGTTCGGGTGCCTGCGGACCGGCCTTCGTGAGGACCTCGCGGACCTCGGCGGGCCAGGGCGCCGCCCCCGTGGCGCGGGCCGCGGAATGGGCGATGACCATGCGGCCGGTGGCGGCCTCCGCGCCCTCCTCCCCGTGGACGGTGAAGGCGTAGCGCAGGGAGCTGGTGCCGACCTTGGTGACGCGCAGTTCCGTCCGCACGGCCTCGCCGAACCAGAGCCGGGCCCGGTAGTCGGCCTCGAATCGGACCCGGGGCGTGCTGCCGAACAGGTGGGACAGGCCCAGGCGCCGCAGCAGCACCGCCTCGGCCGCCTCGACCCAGCGCACGACGGTCGCGTGGTGGTAGTGCCCGGCCGCGTCGGTGTCGGGCCACTCGACGCGGCGCTCGATCACCACGCTCGGCAGCATGTGGGGCGGCGGGCCGGCCGACTCCAGCGCCCGGAGGCGGAGTTGGCCGCGCCGGAGCTTGCCGGTGCCGGTGCGCGGGAGGCCGGTGACGAACTCCACGGCGCGCGGGTACTTGAAGGGGGCGATGGCCGCCTTGACGTGGGCCTGGAGCTCCCGGGCGGTGGCCTCGACGGCCGGCACCCCGGCGCGCAGCACCACGTACGCCTTCACGAGCATCCCGCGCCGCTCGTCGGGCACCCCGACGACACCGCAGTCCTCCACGTACGGATGGCCGGCCAGGGCCTTCTCCACCTCGGGCCCGGCGATGTTGTAGCCCGAGGAGACGATCATGTCGTCGCTGCGCGCCACGTACCAGAAGTAGCCGTCGCTGTCCCGGATGTAGGTGTCGCCGGTGATGTTCCAGCCGTTGCGGACGTACGTCACCTGCCGGGGGTCGTCGAGGTAGCGGCAGCCCGTGGGGCCGGTGACGGCGAGCAGGCCGGGCTGTCCGTCGGGGACGGGGTCGCCGTGCTCGTCGACCACGGCGGCGCGGTAGCCGGGGACGGGCCGGCCCGTGGACCCGGGCCGGATGTCCTCGTCGGCCGCGGAGATGAACACGTGCAGCATCTCGGTGGCGCCGATGCCGTCGATGATGCGCAGCCCCGTCGCGGCGTGGAACTCCTCCCACACGGCGGCGGGCAGCGGTTCGCCCGCGGACACGCAGCGGCGCAGGCCCGCCATCCGGTCGGCCGCGCCCTCGGCCAGGATCGCGCGGTAGGCGGTGGGCGCGGTGAACAGGACGCTCACCCCGTGCGCGGCGACGAGATCGGCCAGCTGCAGGGGGGTGGCCTGCTCGATCAGCAGGGTCGCGGCCCCGACCCGCAGCGGGAAGACCACCAGCCCGCCGAGACCGAAGGTGAACGCGAGCGGCGGGGTGCCGGTGAAGACGTCGTCGGGGCGGGGCGCGAGGACGTGCCGGGAGAACGTGTCGGCGTTGGCCAGGACGTCCCGGTGGAAGTGCAGGGTGGCCTTGGGCCGCCCGGTCGTACCGGAGGTGAAGGCGATCAGTGCGACGTCGTCGGCGGCCGTCCGCACGCTGGTGAAGCCGCCGTCCTTGGCGGCGCAGCGGACCGTGAGGTCGTCGTCGCCGGGGCCGCCGTACGCGATCACCTGAAGGGGGTCCGGGGTGCTGACCGCTTCGAGTTCCTCCAGGTAGCGGTGGTCGCACAGGGCAACCGCGGGCCGGCTGATCCCGCACAGCCCGGTGAGCTCGGTGGCGCGCAGCAGCGGCACGGTGGTGACGACTACCCCGCCCGCCTTCAGGACGCCGAACCAGGCGGCGACGAGCCACGGGTTGTTGGGTCCGCGCAGCAGGACGCGGTTGCCGGGCAGCAGCCCCAGGTCCTCGGTGAGCACCTGGGCGACCTGGTTGGCGCGCTGGAGGAGTGCGCCGTACGTCCAGCGCTCGGTGGGGGTCAGCAGGCAGGGGCGGTCGGGGCCCCAGCGCTCGACGGCTTCGTCGAGGAGGCTGTGGGCGCAGTTGAGCCGGTCCGGATAGCTCAGCTCCGGGAGGTCGAAGTGGAGCCGGGGCCACTCGGAGAAGGGCGGAAGCCGGTCGCGGCAGAAGGAATCGGCATGCGCCGAGGGGGAGAGCTCCATGGGGCGGCACCTCAATCAGGGAGCAGCGGGGGAGATGGGGCAAGTATCTCGATATTTTGGCGTCCGTCAATTGCGCGCGATATTTTTACGCGGCGACCGGCGACCGGCGACCGGCGACCGGCGACCGGCGACCGGCACCCGGCGACCGGCACCCGGCACCCGGCGACCGGCACCCGGACCCGGACGGCCTTGCCGAACTCGGCTGCTGCCCAGGCGAGTTCGCCGCCCGCCTCGGCGACCATCAGCCGCACGATCAGCAGGCCCCGCCCCGTCTCCGCGTCGGGATCGACCTCGGCGCCGGGTGCGGGCGGGCGGGCCGGCGTGCGGGATCCGTCGCTGACGTCGAGGTGCAGCCATCCCCCGCGGAGGGCGACTCCGACGCGCATGCGGGGTGTGGTGGCGGCGTGCAGGACGACGTTGCCGGTCAGCTCGCTGACGGCCAGCAGTAGGACGTCCGCGACCTCGGCCGCGACCCGCCAGTCGTCGAGCGCCGCCCGGACGCGGGACCGGATCCGCGGGACGGCCGCCGCGGTGGGCTCGACGGCCCATCGGACGAAGGCGGTGGCGGGGGAGGTGCGGGGTGCTGGGGTGGTGCAGGGTGCTGGGGTGGTGTCCGGGGCGGTGAGCATGGCGTGCTCCCTGGGGAAGGCGACGCCGCCCGCGCTGCGGCTCGTGTAACAGGTGGGGAAATCGCCCCGCCCGTGGGCTTGTGGTCAGCGGAAACGCGTCGCTAGAGTCGTGATTACACGTGTAACACGTTATTCCGCCGAGGCACCCCGCGCAAGCAATTCGGACATACGTTACGAAGCCGTGCCGCGCACCGAGGCCGCGCAGAACTGGAAGGGCCGCAATGACGCAACCTGCCGCAATCGACATGGCCGACATGACCTGGCCGCCCCCGCCCTACCAGGCCCCCGTGCCACCGGTCACGGACGAGCACGGGATCCGCCGCTACGACGGGATCACCTACGCCACCACGCCCGGATACCGCCCCCGGCTGCTGGACGTCCAGGTTCCGCCCGGTGAGGGTCCCTTCCCGGCCGTGGTGTGGATCCACGGCGGCGGCTGGATGGACGGCGACCGGCGCTATCCGCCGCCGACCGTACCCGCCGCACTGCTGCACGGATCGGTGCTCGGAGCCGGGCTCGCCCTGGTCTCCATCGACTACCGGCACAGCCTCGAAGCCCCCTTCCCGGCCCAGCTGCACGACGTGAAGGCCGCGATCCGCTACGTCCGCACCTTCGCCGGGGACCTCGGGATCGACCCGGACCGGATCGGCGTCTGGGGCGAATCCGCGGGCGGCCACCTGGCCGCGCTCGCGGGCCTGGTCGGCCCGGACAGCGCGGACGGCGAGGCCCTGGAGGGCGCGCACGGCGTGGGCTCGGGGGACACCCGGGTCCGTGCCGTCGTCGACTGGTACGGGGTTTCCGACCTGGTCGCCCTGTCCGCACACCCGATGCCGGAGCTGCCGCTGCCGCCCGGGGTCGAATTCCCCGACCCGTACGTGGCCCTCCTCGGCGCGCCCGTCGCCGAGCGCCCGGACCTGGCGAAGGCCGCCAGCCCCGTCACGCACGCCACGCCCGGCTCGAACCCGCCGCCGTTCCTGCTGATCCACGGCCGCGAGGACGGGCTGGTCCCCTACAGCCAGAGCGAGCTGCTCGCCGCGGCCCTGGTGGAGGCGGAGGGCGAGGTCACCCTGCAGCCCGTCGAAGCCGCCGACCACATCTTCCTCGGCTCGCCCGACGTCCCGCGGATCGTCGCGGACAGCGTCGCGTTCCTCGCCCGCCACCTGGCGCCGTGACCGGGTAGGCCAGGGGGCCGCGGCACCCGGCACGGCCCCGGACGCCGCGGTCCCGGTCGGCCCGACCGGCCCGGCGGCCACGACCGGCCCGACGGCCACGACCGGCCCGACCGGAAGAGCCCGACGGCCCGACCGGCCCGACCGGAAGGGACGGCCGGGGCGCGGGTGCCCGCGCCCGTCACACCGCAGTTCCGTGGGGGCCCCGGACCGAACCGGCCGGGCCCCCCACGGGTACGTCGAACACCCAGAACCACGGCCGTACCCCGGCCGCGAGAGGCAGCCATGTCCAGGATCCCGGTCGCTCCACCGTCCGCCCCCGCCACCGCGGTCGCCCCCTCCGCCGCAGACCCCGAGGCACCCGGAGGAGCGGCCCCGCGCCGCCCCGGCGTCCTGACGGCGGGGCTCCTGCTGCTGGGCGTCCCGGCGGCGCTCGCCCTCGTCGTCCGGCAGGACCCGGCGAGCCCGCCGTTCCAGGGTGTGGACGACCGCTGGCTGACGTGGATGGGCGGCCCGCACGAGGGGGCGTACGGCTGGGTCGCGGCGGCCCTGAACTGGTTCGGAGGCCCGGCGGGGGTCGTCGTACCGCTCGCCCTGCTGGTCTTCCTGCTCGTGCGCCGACGGTGGGTGTCGGCGGGCTTCCTGCTCGGGGTCTACCTCCTCGGCAACATGCTCGTCGTCCAGGGGCTCAAGTACCTCGTGGACCGGCCGCGCCCGGCCGGCCCGCTGGTCCGGGTCGACCACGGATCGTTCCCCTCCGGGCACGCGGCGGGGGCGGCGCTGCTCGTCGTCCTCGTCGGCGTCCTGCTGGTGCCCGCCGCGCGGCGCCGGGGCTTCTGGGCCGGGGGCCTGCTCTTCACGCTGGCCATGATGTGGAGCCGTACGTGGCTGCACGCGCATTGGCTCAGCGACACCGTCGCGGGCGCGGCCGCCGGCGCGGGTGCCGGGCTGGCGGCCTGGTGGCTGTGCGCACCCGCGCTCGCGCGGGAGGCGTCCCGAGCCCGGGACCGCCGGGGGGCGGCCCGGGGCGCCGGGGTCGAGCTCCGGCCGGCGCCCGTGGCCGTATCAGTGCCCGGGCCTGTGCCCGGGACCGCGCCTGAAGGGGCGTCACCCGCCGGACGCTGACCGGGGGAGAGGCCGCGGCACTAGGAGGTCTGGCGGTGCACGAGCACCGGTTCCATCTCGGGTACGGGCGTGGTCGTGCCGGTCTCGATCAGCTCGTGCACCGCGTCCGCGACCCGGGCGGGCGAGACGAGGTCCAGCCGGATCGAGGTCAGCGCGGGCTGCTGGAGCGCGGAGAGGATCAGGTCGTCGGAGCCCACCATCGCCACGTCGTCCGGTACGACGATCCCCTCGGCCCGCAGCGCGTGCAGCAGCAGCGCGGCGTACTCGTCGTTGTAGGCGAACACGGAGTCCAGGCCGAGACCGGTCCAGCGCCGGGCCAGGGCGGTCGCGGACTCGCGGGTGTAGGACAGCTCCACCGGGGTCACGGTGGCCATGTGCCGGGCGGCGACGGACTCGGCCCCGGCCAGCCGCGGCGCGGCGAGCGCGGCGAGACCGCGCTCCTGGGGCATGACCACGCCGAGGCGGGTCCGGCCGCGGGCGATCAGGTGCCCGGCGGCGGTGGCGCCGATGCGGGCGTGGTCGAAACCGATGGTGTGGACGCCCGGCACGGGGCGGGCGGCGAAGGCGAGCAGCCCGCGCACCCCGGCGCGGTGCAGCAGGTCGGCGGCCTGCGGGGTCAGCCGGTCGCCGTCGAGGGCGATGACGGCAGCCGGACGCAGCTCGGCCCAGGCGCGCGCGGCGTCGACGGGGTCGGCGAAGCGGCCCGCGTGCAGGACGGCGGTGTAGCCGTGCCGGTCGAGCTCGCTGTGCAGATCGTCGACCCAGTCGCTGACCAGGCGGCCGACCGCGGAGATCGACGCGGGCATCAGGACGAGATTGCTGCGCCCGGCGCGCAGTGAGCGGGCCGCGGCGTGCGGTACGTAGCCGAGCTGGCGGGCGGCGTCGAGGACGCGCGCGCGGGTGCCCGCGCTGACGCGGTGGCCCTGGGTGTCGTTCAGTACGAAGGACACCGTCGCGCGCGACACCCCGGCGAGCCGGGCCACGTCGGCACTGGTGAGGGAGGCGGGTGCGGGAGCGGGTGTCGGTGCGGGAGCCGCCGCGGAGGCGGAAACCGGAGCCGGGGCCGGAGTGTCTTCGGTCATGAGGTCCCTCCACGCTCCTTTTGATCGAACCGATGCCTTCCCTTCGAAGGTTACACGAGTTAGATCACGGGAGCGGGGGCGCCCGGACGTGTACCCGCCCGGGCGCGACCCCCGTGAAACCTGCGGTCCCCCGCTACGACGAGAGCGGGCGCAGCGCGCCCTCGTGCAACCGCCGCGCATCCCCGGCGAGGTCGCCGAGCGCGGTCACGACCGAGTCGAAGCGCATCGTGGTGCGGGTGTCCTTCTCGTACGGGCTCCACCGCGGCATGTCCGGGTGGTTCGGGTCGCCGGTGCGGGCGAAGGCGATCCAGGCCCGGTGCATGGTGTGCGCGAGACCGTCGCGGACGGCGGGATCCAGCCCGGCCACGAAGGGGGCGTCGGCCCACTGCTCGAAGTTCCCGAAGGCGAAGGGGAGTTCGAGACAGTGCGCGGCCCCGAGCCGGCCCTCGTACGCGGGGGAGGGGAGATCGAACTGGTAGGCCCACACCGGTCGCCCCGCGGCCGCGCGCGCCTCGGCGAGCCGCACGGCGGGCGCCCGGAACAGCTCGTCGGTGATGAGGTCCATCAGAACGTCGGCCGGGCGGGCCCCCGGCCGGGCGCGCTCGTACGCCGCGTACGCGTCGGGGGCGGCTGCCGCCCCGAAGGTCTCCCCGATCCGCGCGGTGACCTGCTCCCGGTCGGCGGCCGCGAGGCCCTCGTCGAGGGCGAAGCCGAAGTTGGCCTCCTCGCGGGTCCAGCCGATCAGCACCTCGATCCCGGCCGCGGCCCCGTGCAGCAGGGCCTGCGCCGGGTGGCGGTGGAGGGTGACGCCGTCGATGACGGGGAGGAACGGCGTCGGCCAGTAACCCCAGCGCGCCGTCCGGGCGAAGAGACCACCGGCGGCCTCGATCAGCGCGGGCCAGGGCAGCGAGCGCAGCTCGGCCATGCTCTTGGCCCCGGCCAGCTCCAGGTAGGCGGCGGTGCGCTCCAGGGAGGCCTCGGGTGCGGGGAAGTCCAGGCCGAAGGGCGGGCTCATGAGGATCACCCGCCGGATCAGGCCCGCGGCTTCGGGAACTCCGGCGAGGGCGGCGGCGGACACCGCGCCGCCCGACTGGCCCGCGACCGTGATCGAGTCCGGGTCGCCGCCGAAAGCGGCGATGTTCTCGCGCACCCAGCGCAGGGCGGCGAGCTGGTCGGTCAGCCAGTGGTTGCCGCCGTTGCCGTTGCCGCCTCCGTCGCCGTTGCCATCGCCCGGGCTCTTGTCCTCGACGTCGGGGTGGAGGTAACCCAGCGGCCCGATGCGGTAGTTGACGCTGACCACGACGAGGTCCCCGTCGCGGGCGAAGGCGGCGCCGGAGTACTGGGGCATCGATCCGGAGCCCGACACGAAGCCGCCTCCGTGGATCCAGACGAGCACCGGCCTGCGGGCGTCATCGGCCGCGGGGGTCCAGACGTTGAGGGTGAGGCAGTCCTCGTCGAAGGGTGGTGCGCCGTGTCCGCCGAGAACCGGGTCGCCGCCCTCCCGGTACATCTGCGGGGCGCTGGGCCCGTCGGCGGTCGCGTCCCGGGTGCCGCTCCAGCCGGGGTGCGGCCGCGCGGGCCGCCAGCGCAGATCGCCGACCGGGGGAGCCGCGTAGGGCACGGCCCGGAAGACGGTGAGCCCGTCCTCCTCCGCGCCGCGCAGCCGGCCCCCGGGCAGGTCAACCACCGTCCGGGCCGTGCCTGGGATGTGAGCCATGAGCCGATCCTTCCTGGGCTGCGCGCCGAACGCACGCCGGCCCGCACTGAGAATATGTCGCAAATTCAACGACCGTCAATGATTCGAGATACGGCAAGGGGTGGCCTGCGGCCGCTCGGTCACAGCCAGAGGGTGTTGGCCGCGGCGCGCTCCGCCTCCGTCTCCAGCAGGCGCGCGAACACCCGCCACAGGAGCAGGCAGGCCCCCGCTCCGGCCAGGGCGCCGCCGAAGGTGTCGGTCAGCCACTGGGCGTGCAGCCACGTACGGCTCCACATCATGGCGGCGGTGTACCCGCCGCCGAACAGCCACCACCAGCGCCGCGCGGTCGGCGGCATCGCCACCACCGCGACCGCGATGACCAGCGCCACCGTGCTGAACACCTGGCCGGACGGGTACGAGCCGTCGTTGACCAGGACCCAGGGGTGCGGCGGGCGTGGCCGGTCGGCGACCGCCTTGAGCGGCAGCACGACGACGATGTCGGCCACGATGGCGGTGGCGAGGACGAAGAGCGCCGACCGCCAACGCCCGTACACGCAGAGGCAGCCGGTCAGCATCAGCGGCAGGATCAGCCCGAGCGGTCCGCCGAGCCGGTCGAGCGCCAGGGCGAACGCGGTGGCGGCGCCCGCGGAGGATCCGTTCGCCGAACCGGCCCAGACGTCGTCGATCCCCTGGAAGAAGGGGCGTTGGTCCACCCGCAGGAGCAGCCCGGTCAGCAGGGGTGCGAGGAGCAGCGCCGAACCCACGGCGAGGGCACGGCGCGGCGCCGCCGCGGGCACGTGGTGCCGGTGCGGTCGGCCGGAGACGGGGGCGGGGGTGGGGGTGGGGGTGGGCGGTGGCGCGGGTGTGGCGGAGTGGGGCATGGCGGAGCCTTTCGAGGTGGGTCCGGCGGGCGGCGGGGGGCCCGGGGGCCGGATGCCCCCGGGCGGGGCGGATGCCTGCCGAAGCGAGGGTGAGGGCGAGGGCGTGAGCGGGCCGCCGCGCAAGCGGGATGGCCCCGGCGGGGCCGGGCCGATGGGAGCCCGAGCTGATGGGGCCGGGGCTGAAGCCGGCCCGGGCCGACGCGGGCATGAGCTGATGCGGACCTGAGTCGACGGAAACCCGCGCTGACCCGGACCTGAGCCGACGGCGGACCTCGCCCGCGCCGACCCGCCGCCGGGACGGGCCCGAGCCGTCAGGACGGGCCCGAGCCGCCGGGGTGGGCGGTGTCGGCCCGCCCGGGGTGAGGCCGCGAGGCTGCCAGGTGGCGGCGGGGGTGTCGCCGTGCGGCACGGAGTATTGCGGAAGCGTGACCGCAGCCACAAGGGCAAGAGGGTTTTCGGACGCTCCAGGCCTGGTCAGTGGCCATGAGGCGGTGGTTACACGTGCGTAGGCCGTGGTCCGAGCCCTGGTTACGATCTGGGTATCCGCCTGCGCCGGGCCTTGGCGGACCCTGGGGCTGAGTGCTACACAGTGTCCTGACGGCGGAAGTGACACGTGTAACAACATCGCTTCGTACCGCACGTCGACCGCACTCGGAAGCGGGGTCCCTCCCTCGTGACCCCGCCGCTCCGCGACACCACCGGCACCGGCCCACGCACCAGCACTGCCACCCGCACCGGCACCCGCACCCCCGGCGCCGGGCGGCCCCCTCCCCGTGCACCCCACCCCGGCAGCACACCGGCGGCCCCCACGCCCGCCCTCACCCCCCGCGTCCCCCCGCCCCGGCCCCACCCCCCCGCTCCGTCCCCGAGGAGTCGTCATGGTCACGAACGAGCTGATCGACCCGCCCGTCCCGGCGGATCACGAACCTCCCCACCGACGCGGACTCCTGTTCCTGCTGCTCGTCGCCAACTCGGCGATGATGGCGGTCTACATGGGCGTCGGTTCCGTCCTCCTCCCCACGCAGATCGCCGACATCGCCGGTGACGACAAGGTCGCCGTCCTGGGCCTGATCGGCGGCATCAGCGCGATCTTCGCCACCGCGTTCAACCCCATCGCCGGCGCCCTCTCCGACCGCAGCGGCCGCCGCGGCCCCTGGATACTCGGCGGCGCCCTCGGCTCGCTCGCGGGCCTGGCCTTCCTCGGGAGCGTCGGTACGGCGCTCCTCGTGGGCATCGGCTGGTGCCTGATCCAGGCGACCATGAACGTCTACCAGGCCGCCGTCACCGCGCTCGTGCCCGACCGCGTCCCGGTCGCCCGCCGCGGCACCGCCTCCGCCGTGGTGGGGCTGGGTCTGCCCATCGGCGGCACCGTCGGCGTACTGATCGCCTCCCAGACCGCGGACCACCTGCGCACCGGCTACCTCGTCTTCGGCGGGGTGATCGCCGGAGCCGCGATGCTGCTCACCGCCTTCTGCCGGGACGTGCCGCGCGCCGTGGCCCCGGCGGCGCCCGCCGCCCGCAAGGGCGCGCAGGTCAAGGCGTTCCTCTCCGCGCTCGGCCACCACGACTTCCGGTGGGCCTTCATCGGGCGTGCCCTGATGGTCCTCGGCTACTTCTCGGTCGTCGGCTATCAGCTCTACATCCTGGACGACCACATCGCGCTGCCCGCCGGGCTGACCCCGCCCGACGCGATGGCGGTGCTCACCCCGGTCTCCATGGCCGCCATGGCCGTCTCCACCGTGGTCGGGGGGTTGCTGTCCGACCGCTGGAACCGCCGCAAGGTGTTCGTCGGGGTGTCGGCCGCCCTCGCCGGGCTGGTCATGGTGGTCCCCGTGGTCAGCCCGACCTGGACCGGCATGCTCGTCTTCAGCACGCTCAACGGCCTCGCCTTCGGCTGCTTCATGGCCGTCGACACCGCGCTCGTCACCCTGGTGCTGCCCCGGGCCGAGGACGCCGCCCGCGACATGGGCGTGCTCAACATCGCGAACGCCGGGCCGCAGATCATCGCCCCGTTCGTCGCCTCCGCCGTCGTCACCACCCTCGGCGGGTACACCCCGCTGTTCCTGGTCGGCGGCGCCCTGTCGCTGATCGGCGCGCTCGCCATCCTGCCGATCCGCAGCGTGCGCTGACGCCGCGGCCTCCCGCCCCCGACTCCGGCGGGCCCGTGCCGAGGGTCACGTGCCCGCCGGTCCCCACCCCGACCGCTTCCCCCTCACCACCCCTCTTCCGCCACCCCTCTCCCAAGGAGCGTTCTGTGCAACGCAAGCGAGTCCTGCCGCTGGCCACCCTGCTGCTCTGTGCGCCCGCCCTCGCCGCAGCGGTGCCCGCGGCCGCCGCCCCGCAGGCCGGCCCGGCGACCGCGCCCGCGCGCCCGCTGCGGATCCTGCTCACCAACGACGACGGCTACAACGCACCGGGCATCCGGCTGGCCTTCGCGCGGCTGACCGCCGCCGGGCACGACGTCACCATCGTCGCGCCGCTCACCAATCAGAGCGGTGCCGGTACGAAGGCTTCGAACGCCCCCTCCGTCACGGTGCGCCACCCCGAGCCGAAGGTGTGGGCCGTCGACGGATCCCCCGGCGACGCGGTGGCCTTCGGGCTCTCCGAGGTGTTCGAGGGGCGGGCGCCCGATCTGGTGGTGTCCGGCACCAACTTCGGCCCGAACGTGGCCGGTCTCGCCACCCACTCCGGTACGGTCGGCGGCGCCGTCGCCGGGCTGGAGAACGGCATCCCCGCCATCGCCCTGAGCACCGGCGGCGTCGCGGTGCCCGACCCCGTGACCACGGTCAACGCGATGGGCCCGACCCTCGACTTCGCGGTCAAGCTGATCGACCGGCTGCGCTCGCGAGCCGGATCGGGGCCCCTGCTGCCCGCGGGCGTCGGCCTCAACGTCAACCATCCCGTCATCGGAGCCGACGGCAAGGGCACCGCCGCCGGGGTGGCGGCCACCTTCCAGGACCCGCAGCCGCTGTTGAAGGCGGACTACACCGACGCGGGCGACGGCACCTGGAAGGTCGGAGTGAAGGTGGCCCTGCGGACCCCGGCCCGGGGCGGCGACGTCGAAGCCGTGAGCGCCGGGAAGATCGCCGTCAGCCCGGTCAACGCCGACTGGAACACCGGGCCCGCCGACGCCGCCGTCACCCGCGCCCTGATGGCGGGACTGCGCCCGTAAGGACCCGCCGACCCTCCCGCCCCGAACCCAGGAGCACGGATGCCACAGAAACAGAAACAGGAACAGGAACAGGAACAGAAACAGGCGCAGCCACAGCCACAGCCACAGCCACCGACCCCCACCCCCGCCCCCCGGACCTCCCGTCTCGTCCCCGCAAGTCCCTTGCTCAGTACGGTCGTCGCGCTCCTCGCCCTTCTCGCACTGACCGCCGCCGCGGTTCCCGCAGCCGCCGCGCCGCCCGGTCCCGCCCGGCCGGTGGTCGCCATGGCTCAGGGCGCGCTGCGCGGCCGCGTCCACGACGGCGCGCAGGAGTTCCTCGGCGTGCCCTACGCTGCCCCGCCGGTCGGGGCGTTCCGCCTGCGCGCCCCTCGGGAGCCGGCCGCCTGGAGCGGGGTGCGCGAAGCGGACCGGCAGGCGCCCGCCTGCCTGCAGTTCTCGCCCTTCGGCCTGCGCGACCCGGGGGCCGTGAGCGAGGACTGCCTCTACCTCGACGTGTACCGCCCCCGGGGTGCCCGCGCCGGGGACCGGCTGCCGGTCATCCTCTGGATGCACGGGGGCGCGTACAGCCAGGGCACCGGCACCCAGTTCGGCGGACGCACCATGGCGACGCTCACGAACAGTGTCGTGATCAGCATCAACTACCGCCTGGGCCAGCTCGGTTATCTGGGCCTTCCCGAGCTGGCCGGGCAGGACGCGCGGCGCTCCGGTTCCTTCGGGCTGATGGACCAGATCGAGGCGCTGCGCTGGACCCGCGCGAACATCGCCTCCTTCGGCGGGAATCCCGGCAACGTGACGGTCTCCGGCCAGTCGGCGGGCAGCGGTTCGGTGTGCGGGCTGCTGGCGGCCCCCTCCGCGGCGGGGCTGTTCCACCGGGCCGTACTGCAGAGCGGGCCGTGCACGCTGCTCCGTACCCCGGACAGCGCGCGCGCCGCGTCCGAGGCGCGGGCCTTCGCGGCGCGGGCGGGCTGCGCCGACCCGGTGATCGTTCAAACGGTGCCCCCTTATCCGCACCCGCACCCCCCGCAGCCCCCGCCGCAGCCGCCCCCGCAGCCACTCCCGCACCCTCCTCCACAG
>NZ_JBEOXE010000104.1:0-18998 GCF_040296485.1 Streptomyces sp. NPDC002138
CGGCGGCTGACCACTTCGACGACCAGGCCCAGCAGCCGGGGCGGGCGGCCGCCCACGCGCAGCATCGAGCCCTTCCGCGTGTCCGCCGGCCGGCGGGACCTTGTCCGTCGTCTAGACGAGGTCGCCGTTCGGCAGTTCGACCTTCGCGCCCAGCTCCACGAGCTTCTCCATGAAGTTCTCGTAGCCGCGGTTGATCAGGTCGATGCCGTGCACTCGCGAAGTGCCCTCGGCCGCCAGCGCCGCGATCAGGTACGAGAACCCGCCCCGGAGGTCCGGGATGACCAGGTCGGCGCCCTGCAGCTTGGTGGGGCCGGAGACGACCGCCGAGTGCAGGAAGTTGCGCTGGCCGAAACGGCACGCCGAGCCGCCCAGGCACTCCCGGTACAGCTGGATGTGCGCGCCCATCTGGTTGAGCGCGGAGGTGAAGCCCAGGCGGGACTCGTAGACCGTCTCGTGGACGATGGAGAGCCCGGTGGCCTGCGTCAGCGCCACCACCAGCGGCTGCTGCCAGTCGGTCTGGAAACCGGGGTGGACGTCCGTCTCCAGGTGGATCGCCTTGAGCGGGCCGCCCGGGTGCCAGAAACGGATGCCCTCGTCGTCGATCTCGAAGGCGCCGCCGACCCGGCGGAAGGTGTTCAGGAACGTCATCATCGAGCGCTGCTGCGCTCCGCGGACGTAGATGTTGCCGCCGGTCGCCAGAGCCGCGGAAGCCCACGAGGCGGCCTCCAGGCGGTCCGGGAGCGCCTTGTGGTTGTAGCCGCCCAGCTCGTCCACACCGGTGATGCGGATCGTCCGGTCGGTGTCGACGGAGATGATCGCGCCCATCTTCTGCAGGACGCAGATGAGGTCTTCGATCTCCGGTTCGACGGCCGCGTTGCTCAGCTCGGTGACGCCCTCGGCCAGGACGGCCGTCAGCAGCACCTGTTCGGTCGAGCCGACCGACGGGTAGGGCAGGCGGATCTTGCAGCCGCGGAGCCGCTGCGGGGCCTCCAGGTACTGACCGCCTTCGCGCTTCTCGATGGTCGCGCCGAACTGGCGGAGCACGTCGAAGTGGAAGTCGATCGGCCGGCCGCCGATGTCGCAGCCGCCCAGGCCCGGGATGAAGGCGTGGCCGAGGCGGTGCAGCAGGGGGCCGCAGAAGAGGATCGGGATGCGCGACGAACCCGCGTGCGCGTCGATGTCCGCCACGTTGGCGCTCTCGACGTACGTGGGGTCGAGCACCAGCTCGCCCGGCTCCTCGCCGGGGCGGACGGTGACGCCGTGCAGCTGGAGGAGGCCGCGCACGACCCGCACGTCACGGATGTCCGGAACGTTGCGGAGCCGGCTGGGGGCGCTGCCGAGCAGAGCGGCGACCATGGCCTTCGGCACGAGGTTCTTCGCGCCGCGGACCCGGATCTCGCCCTCGAGCGGGGTACCGCCGTGGACAAGCAGTACATCGTCACTGACTGTGCCGGTCATGAATCTCGCGTTCCGGAGAGGGGTGGGCAGGGGGCCAGGGAAAAGGGTAAGCGGCCGGACCCCCTGGTATGTAAGGGCGACGTGGCCGTATGACTGTCATGAATTCGCCACAGCACCCTGTGTGTACGCCAGATAGCGGAGTGTCGCCTTCCGCTCCCTTCCGGCCCGCGCGCTCCCGGCTGCCGCCGTGCGCCCTGAGCTGCGCACGATCACTTCGCGCCGCCCGCTCCCCCCGGAGGGCGAATGTGCGAGACCATGGCGGCATGACCGAGGTGTCCTCCCTCACAGGGCGGTTGCTCGTGGCCACCCCCGCCCTCGCGGACCCGAATTTCGACCGCGCCGTGGTGCTGCTGCTCGATCACGACGAGCAGGGCTCGCTCGGCGTGGTCCTCAACCGGCCCACCCCGGTGGGCGTGGGAGACGTCCTGCTGCCCTGGGCCGCGCTGGCCGGCGCCCCCGGGGTGGTCTTCCAGGGCGGCCCGGTCGCCCTGGACTCCGCCCTCGGCGTGGCGGTCATCCCCGGCGAGGAGGGCCCGCTGGGCTGGCGCCGGGTGCACGGCGCGATCGGCCTGGTCGACCTGGAGGCCCCGCCGGAGCTGCTGGCCAGCGCCCTGGGCTCGCTGCGGATCTTCGCGGGCTACTCCGGCTGGGGCCCGGGCCAGCTGGAGAGCGAGCTGGGCGAGGGGGCCTGGTACGTCGTCGAATCGGAACCGGGGGACGTGGCCTACCCGGTGCCCGAGCACCTGTGGCGGGCCGTCCTGCGCCGCCAGCGCAGCGACCTCGCGATGGTCGCCACCTATCCGGACGACCCGTCGCTGAACTGACCCCGCCCCGGGTCGGTACTCTGGCTTGTATGAGCACTCTTGAGCCCGAGCGCGGGTCTGGCACGGGAACCCTCGTCGAGCCGACGCCACAGGTTTCCCACGGTGACGGCGACCACGAGCGCTTCGCCCACTACGTCCAGAAGGACAAGATCATGGCGAGCGCCCTCGACGGGACCCCCGTCGTCGCGCTCTGCGGCAAGGTCTGGGTACCGGGCCGCGACCCGAAGAAGTACCCGGTCTGCCCCATGTGCAAGGAGATCTACGAATCCATGGGCTCCGGCGGGGACAAGGACAAGGGCAAGGACAAGTAGTCACGTCCTGACCCCGGCCCCTCGCCCCAGGTGCGGCGTGTGGAGAGGCCCCCGGGTGCGCTGATGCGCGCCCGGGGGTCTTTTTCGTGCGCCCGGGGACCTTTCGCGCGGGGTGGGCGCGGGTAGGGTCGGCCGCAACGAGCGCTCTGCGGAACGGGTGTTGCGCAGGGTGCAACGCACCGTGCCGTCGTGCCCCGCGCGGCGGCCGTCGTGGAGGGCTGACGCATGGACCTGGCACCGGACCCGGACCGCTACCCCGGCACCGCTCTGATCCCCGCGCCCCGGGAGGCCGCCTTCGCGGCGGGCGCCGTCCGGTACGCGTTCGGGCCCGAGCCCGACCTGGCCGCCGGACCCGGTACGCAGGCCACCGCGCGCTGGCTGCGCGGGGTGCTGGGCGCTGCCGCGGGGTGGAGCCTGCCGCCCGCCGGCCCCGGCGAGCGGGCCGACGTACGCCTGCTCCTCGACGAGGACCTCGGGGGCGAGCTGGGCCCCGAGGGGTACGAGCTGACCGTCACCGCCGACGGCGCCCTGATCCGCGGCGGCGGGGCCGCCGGGGTGTTCTGGGGCGCGCAGACGCTGCGTCAGCTGCTCGGGCCGCACGCCTTCCGGCGGGCGCCGCTGCCGGGGGCCGTCTGGAGCCTGCCGTACGGGACGGTCCGCGACGCGCCCCGCTTCGGCTGGCGCGGACTGCTGCTCGACGTCGCCCGCCACTTCCTGCCCAAGGACGGCGTGCTGCGCTACATCGACCTGCTGGCCGCCCACAAACTCAACGTGCTGCACCTGCACCTGACCGACGACCAGGGCTGGCGGATCGAGATCAAGCGCCACCCCCGGCTCACCGAGGTCGGCGCCTGGCGCCCGCGCTCGCGCCGCGGCCACCGGGACTCGCCGCTGTGGAACGAGACCCCGCACGGCGGCCACTACACCCAGGACGACATCCGCGAGATCGTCGCCTACGCGGCCGAGCGCCAGGTGCGCGTGGTGCCCGAGATCGACGTACCCGGACACGCGCAGGCCGCCCTCGCCGCCTACCCGGAGCTCGGCAACACCGACGTCGTCGACACGGCGGCGCTCGGGGTGTGGGACGACTGGGGCGTCAACGAGAACGTGCTCGCGCCCACCGAGGCCGTGCTGCGCTTCTACGAGGGCGTCTTCGAGGAGGTGCTGGAGCTCTTCCCCGCGGAGGTCTCGCCCTTCGTGCACGTCGGCGGGGACGAGTGCCCCAAGACGCAGTGGCGGGCCTCCCCGGCCGCCCAGGAGCGCATCCGGGAGCTGGGGGTCAAGGACGAGGACGGCCTCCAGGCGTGGTTCATCCGGCACTTCGACGGCTGGCTCGCGGAGCGCGGGCGCCGGCTCATCGGATGGGACGAGATCCTGGAGGGCGGCCTGGCCGAGGGGGCCGCGGTCTCCTCCTGGCGCGGGTACGCGGGCGGGATCGCCGCCGCCGAAGCCGGGCACGACGTGGTGATGTGCCCCGAGCAGCAGGTGTACCTGGACCACCGTCAGGCGCCGGGTCCGGACGAGCCGATGCCGATCGGGTACGTGCGCACCCTGGAGGACGTGTACCGCTTCGAGCCGGTGCCGCCGGAGCTGTCGGAGCGGGCCGCCGCACACGTCCTGGGCGCGCAGGCCAACGTGTGGACCGAGGTGATGGAGGACCAGAACCGGGTGGACTACCAGGTGTTCCCGCGGCTGGCCGCCTTCGCCGAGGTGGTGTGGTCGCGGCTGCCGGAACCGGATGCGCGGGACTACGCCGCCTTCGCGGCCCGGATGGACGGGCACTACGCGCGTCTCGACGCGCTCGGCGTCGACTACCGGCCCCCCGGCGGTCCGTTGCCCCGGCAGCGGCGCCCCGGGGTGCTCGGACGCCCGAAGGAGGGCACCCCGCCGCGCGTGTGAACGGGGGAAAGCGGAGGCGGCCGCGGCCGGTGACCCCGCGGGGGAGATTCGGGGAACTCTTCCTCTAATACGGGCGATAGGTGGATAACCGCCCTATCCGGGCCATCCGGTCGGCGAAACGGAACGCGCGGGAGCGGGGGCGGCCGACGGCGGGCCCGGGCCGCGCCCGCGGCGGGGGCGCCCGGCGGACCCTCGCGCCGGGCACCCCCGAAGATGTGCCAGAGTTGCCACGTCCCGGCCGTGAGCACGTACCGTACGGCGGAACAGGCGTGAGCGCCGGGACATCGGGAAGGGGCAGCTGGGTTGACCACGCACGCACCGCACGCACTGCACGCACCGGATTCACCTCAGGGGCCGCAGCCGACGCAGTCCGTGACGCTGCCGGCCTCGCTCGACGAGGCCGTGGCGGCGCTGGCCGCCATGCCCGCCGCCGTGCCCGTGGCAGGCGGCACCGACCTCATGGCGGCCGTCAACGCCGGGCTGCTGCGCCCGGCCGCGCTGGTCGGCCTGGGCCGGATCAACGAGATCCGCGGCTGGCAGTACCAGGACGGCCACGCCCTCCTCGGCGCCGGACTCACCCACGCGCGGATGGGCAGGCCCGACTTCGCGGCGCTGATCCCCGCCCTGGCGGCCGCCGCCCGCGCGGCCGGGCCGCCGCAGATCCGCAACGCGGGCACGCTCGGCGGCAACATCGCCACGGCCGCCCCGACCGGCGACGCCCTCCCGGTGCTGGCGGCGCTGGAGGCGATCCTCGTCATCGTGGGCCCCGGCGGCTCGCGCCGGGAGATCCCCGTCTCGCACCTGCTGGCCGGGCGCGAGATGCTGCGGCCCGGTGAGCTGATCGGATTCGTCCGGGTGCCCCTGCTGCACGCTCCGCAGGTGTTCCTGAAGGCCACGGGACGCACGGGCCCGGGGCGCGGGGTGGCGTCCGTGGGGCTCGTACTGGACCCCGCGCGCCGGGGCGTGCGCATCGCGGTGGGCGCGGTCGCGCCGATGCCGCTGCGCCCCCTGGAGGCCGAGCAGTGGGTGGCCTCGCTGATCGACTGGGACGGGGAGCGCACGCTGGCCCCGGACGCGCTGGAGGCCTTCGGCGAGTACGTCGCGGCCGCCTGCGTACCGGACCAGGGCGAAGCGGTGGCCCCGGCGGTGCTGCACTTGCGGCGCACGGTGGCGGTACTGGCACGGAGGGCCCTGGGGAGGGCGCTGACCTCATGAGTGAGAACGGGAACGCGGGCGACGGCGTGAGCGACGGTACGGGCAATGGCGGCGCGGGCACCACATGGGGCTGGGAGCCGGTCCCGCACGGCGGCGAGTACGACTCGGACGCCACGGCGTTCGTGAAGCTGCCGCCCGACATGCTGGGCGCGGCCGGGACCGGGGAGCCGCTGGCGGCCCCCGGGCACGGCTTCGTGCCCCCGCCGATGATCGTCCCGCTGGGCTCGGCCGGTACGGACCCGGCGGCGACCGGGACGTGGTCGATCCCGGTGCAGTGGCCGGAGGCGCCCGGTTCCGCCCCCGCGGCGCAGGCCGCGCCGGTGCTGGGGCCGATCCCCGCGGTGATCCCGATGCCCGCATCGGCGATGGCCGCGCTGCACGGGGACGCGGAGCAGGGGCAGGATCCCGGTTCCGGCGCCGACGCGGGTGCGAGCGCGGGGTACGGGCACGAGCACGAGTACGGGCACGCGCACGGCCAGGAGCACGGGCACGAATCCGCGACGACCGCGGAATGGCCCTTCCCGGAGGCCGGGCAGGGCGCCGACGCGTCGTTCGGCGACGGCATCGGCACCGGTCCCGACGGCGGGTTCGACGGCGCCGGGTTCGACGGCGGCGGGCAGGGCGCGCAGACCGGGCAGTGGGCGATCCCCGTCGTGGACGGGGAACTGCCCGAGGAGTCCGGCGAGTTCCGCCGCGGCGGCCTGGACGCCGACTGGAGCCAGGCCCCGGCCACCCTGCCGGGCGGCGCGGCGGCCCCCTGGGCCACCCACCCCGGCCTCGACCTCACCGCGGCCACCGCCGCCGACCCGTACGCGGATCCCTTCGCAGCTCCCGCCGCCGATCCGTACGCGCAGGCGTTCGCGGAGCCCGGCGCGGGGCTGCCCGGCGCCGGGCAGCCCGCCGAGCCGGAGGCCCCCGCGCAGTCGGCCCCCGGTCCGGACGCCGGTCCGCGGGACACCCTCGGCGGCTTCGACGCCTTCGGCGCGCTCGACCCCGTGCAGACCATGAGCGGGGGGACGCTCCCCGAGCCCGGCGGCGCCGCCGGTTCCGGCGCGGGTCGACGGGTGCTGGGCGGCCCCGGCGTGGGCACGGCCGCGCCGGCGCCGCGCGGGCCCCGCGTGCTGGGCGGCCCCGGGGTGGGCACGCCGCTCCCGGAGCACCTGCGGCACCTGGAACACCTGGACCACGCGGAGCACGCGCAGGAGCCGGTGCGCCCGGCCCCCGACATCGACGCCGCGCACGGTGCGGCCGCCGCC
This sequence comes from Streptomyces sp. NPDC002138, assembly GCF_040296485.1. Taxonomy (NCBI): domain Bacteria; kingdom Bacillati; phylum Actinomycetota; class Actinomycetes; order Kitasatosporales; family Streptomycetaceae; genus Streptomyces; species Streptomyces sp. NPDC002138. The sequence goes on from NZ_JBEOXE010000104.1 coordinate 6,964, forward strand.
CCGGTCACCGCGGAGCGCCCGCATCCGGCCGCCGAGGCGACCCCGGAGCCGGTGGCCGACGCGGGCCCGGAGCCGGTGGCCGAGGCGACCCCGGAGCCGGCCGGGGGCGCGGGGCCGGACCCGGTGGCCGACGCGGGCCCGGAGCACGGGCTCGGGCCCGGGCACGGGATCGGGCACGGTGGGGCCCCGGAGCAGGGGCACGACCCGGGCGCGGGCTTCGCCGAAGCGGGCGGTGCGCCGGGCGGGGCCGAGGACGGACCCCGGGAAACCGACGGCGGCCCCGGGAGCGGGGATCCGGCGGACGTCCCGGACGACCGGGCGACGTACGACGAAGGGGCGCAAGGCCCCGCGGACGGCGCGCTCGCCGCCCCCGCCCACGAGGAGCACCCCCTCGCCTCCTACGTGCTGCGCGTCAACGGAGCCGACCGGCCCGTCACCGGCGCCTGGATCGGCGAGTCGCTGCTCTACGTGCTGCGCGAGCGGCTCGGCCTCGCCGGCGCCAAGGACGGCTGCTCGCAGGGCGAATGCGGCGCCTGCGCCGTGCAGGTCGACGGCCGGCTGGTCGCCTCCTGCCTGGTGCCCGCCGCGACCGCCGCGAGCAGTGAGGTCCGTACGGTCGAGGGCCTGGCCACCGACGGCGAGCTCTCCGACGTGCAGCAGGCGCTGTGCCGGTCGGGAGCGGTCCAGTGCGGCTTCTGCGTACCGGGCATGGCCATGACCATCCACGACCTGCTGGAGGGCAACCACGCCCCCAGCGAGCTGGAGACCCGCCAGGCCCTGTGCGGCAACCTCTGCCGGTGCTCCGGCTACCGGGGCGTCATCGACGCCGTCGGCGAGGTCGTCGCCGAGCGCGAGGCGGCCGCCGACGCGGCGGCAGCGGGCGCGGCGGGCGGCGCGCAGGGCGGCGCGGAAGCGCGCATCCCGCACCAGGCCGCGCCCGGCGAGGGCGGCATCCACCCGGACCACCAGCACGGAGGCATGGCGTGAGCGGGCACGACGCGGCGACGGCGACGGGCGTGGGAGCCGCGGGAATGGGAGCCGCCGGTTCGGGGGCCGCGGGCTCGGGAGGCGCCGGTTCGGGAACGGGACCCGCCACCGGATCGTTCTCGGTCACGGCGATGGCCGAGGCCGCCGAACCCGAGGCGCTGCGCGGAATCGGCGCGTCCGTCCCCGCCGCCGACGCCCGCGCCAAGTCCGAGGGCACCTTCCCCTACGCGGCCGACCTGTGGGCCGAGGGCCTGCTCTGGGCCGCCGTCCTGCGCTCCCCGCACGCCCACGCCCGGATCCGCTCCATCGACACCTCGGCCGCCGCCGACATGCCCGGCGTCCGGGCCGTGATCACCCACGCCGACGTCCCCGGCGCCACCACCCACGGCCGGCGCCTCGCCGACCGCCCCGTCTTCGCCCACGACCTGGTCCGCCACCACGGCGAGCCCATCGCCGCCGTCGCCGCCGACCACCCGGACACCGCCCGGCTGGCCGCCGCCGCGATCGCGGTCGAGTACGAGCTGCTGGACGCCGTCACCGACCCCGAACACTCCTTCGGCGCCCCGCCGCTGCACCCCGACGGCAACCTGATCCGGCACATCCCGCTGCGCTACGGCGACCCGGAGGCCGTCGGCGAGGTCGTCGTCGAGGGCCTGTACCGGATCGGCCGCCAGGACCCCGCCCCCATCGGCGCCGAGGCCGGGCTCGCCGTGCCGCGCCCCGACGGCGGCGTCGAGATCTACACCGCCTCCACCGACCCGCACACCGACCGCGACCTCGCGGCCGCCTGCTTCGGCCTCGAACCCGACCGGGTCAAGGTCGTCGTCACCGGCGTCCCCGGCGCGACCGCCGACCGCGAGGACCCCGCCTTCCAGCTCCCGCTCGGGCTGCTGGCGCTGCGCACCGGCTGCCCGGTCAAACTGGCCGCCACCCGCGAGGAGTCCTTCCTGGGGCACGCCCACCGCCACCCGACCCTGCTGCGCTACCGCCACCACGCGGACGCGGAGGGCCGGCTGGTCAAGGTCGAGGCCCAGATCCTGATGGACGCGGGGGCCTACGCCGACTCCTCGTCGGAGTCGCTGGCGGCGGCCGTCGCCTTCGCGTGCGGCCCGTACGTCGTCCCGCACGCCTTCGTCGAAGGCTGGGCGGTCCGCACCAACAACCCGCCGTCGGGCCACGTCCGCGGCGAGGGCGCGATGCAGGTGTGCGCGGCGTACGAGGGCCAGATGGACAAGCTGGCCGCCGCCCTCGGCATCGACGGCGCCGAGCTGCGCATGCGCAACGTCCTGGCCACCGGCGACCTGCTGCCCACCGGCCAGACCGTCACGTGCCCGGCGCCGGTCGCCGAACTGCTGCGCGCGGTACGCGACTTCGAGCTGCCGCCGCTCCCCATGGACACCCCGGAAGAGGAGTGGCTGCTGCCCGGCGGCCCGGAGGGCGCGGGCGAGCCGGGCGCGGTGCGGCGCGGGGTCGGGTACGGCGTCGGCATGGTCCACATGCTCGGTGCGGAGGGCACCGACGAGGTGTCCACGGCCACGGTCAAGGTGCAGAACGGCGTCGCGACGGTGATCTGCGCGGCCGTCGACACGGGGCAGGGTTTCGCCACGCTCGCGCGCCAGATCGTGCAGGAAGTGCTGGGCGTGGACGAGGTGATGGTGGCTCCCGTGGACACGGACCAGCCGCCCGCCGGAGCGTCGGCGCACGGCCGCCACACGTGGGTGTCGGGCGGGGCGGTGGAGCGGGCGGCCAAGATGGTCCGTACGCAGCTGCTCCAGCCGATGGCCCACAAACTGGGCATGTCCACGGAGCTGCTCCAGATCACGGATGGCCGGATCACGTCGTACGACGGCGCGTTCTCCACCACCGTCCCGGAGGCCATGGCGGGCAAGGAGCTCTGGGCGACGGCCCAGTGCCGCCCCCACCCGACCGAACCGCTGGACGCGGACGGGCAGGGCGACGCGTTCGTGGGCCTCGCGTTCTGCGCGATTCGCGCGGTGGTCGACGTGGACATCGAGCTGGGGTCGGTGCGCGTGGTCGAGCTGGCAGTGGCCCAGGACGTCGGCCGCGTCCTCAACCCCCGCCAGCTGCGGGCCCGTATCGAGGCCGGAGTCACCCAGGGCGTGGGCGCGGCCCTGACGGAGAACCTCCGCTCGGCCGCGGGCCTCATCCGCCACCCCGACCTGACGGGCTACGCCCTGCCGACGGCGCTGGACGCGCCGTCGGTGCGGATCGTGAAACTGGTGGAGGAGCGGGACGTGGTGGCGCCCTTCGGCGCGAAGGCGGCGAGCGCCGTCCCCGTGGTGACGGCCCCGGCGGCGGTGGCCTCGGCGGTGCGCGCGGCGACGGGCCGCCCGGTCAACAGGCTCCCGATCCGGCCATCGGCCGCGGTCGCGGTGCCCAACTCGTGACCGTGTGACCCGCATTGCACCTGCAACCCTGAACTTGGGCCTTGTCGGTACGGGTCGCTAGAGTGATCTGTACGTCTGCGTACGTGCGGCTTGGTGTGCTTGGAACCGCATGGAATCGGGGGCGGGGCGCGGTGGTAACGCCGCGCTGACGGGGAATCACGGGGACAACGGGGAGTCGGGGAGGCCATCGTGGCAGAGGACGTGGACAAGAATGTGATCGCGGCGATCCCATTCGTGGGACCGGCGATGGTCGTGGCGAACCAGGTGATGATCGCCGCCCAGGCGCCTGCCCTGTTCGTCGAACACGAGTCGATGGTCAAGTACAAGCAGCGGGTGGACGCGCTCCTCACGCAGCTCAAGGGCTCGCAGGCCGACCACGGCAAGATCGCGGACGGCACGCTGGGCAAGACCGACCTGGGCCACGGTTTCCCCGAGGCGGAGGGCCTCTACACGGCGTACAACAAGGTCCGCAGCGAGCTGGAGACCCTCTCGAAGGCGCTCGGCGTCCAGATCGAGGCACTCGGCATCGCGGTGGAGGCCTCGCGCCTCGGCTACGAGAACGTCGACGAGGAGATCAAGCAGCGGATGCGCAAGCTCAACGCCGAGGCGCAGGGCTGGTACGACCCGAAACTTGACACGCACAAGGCGGAGGCCGAGAAGGCCGCGGCGGCGGCAGCCGGCCAGCCGCCGCACCAGGGCAACGGCAGCACTTCCGGGGGTGGAATGTAATGGCGACCAACTTCGAGGGCCACACGCACCAGGAACTGCTGGCGATGCTCGCGCCGGTGAACGCGGAGACGGTGAAGGCGCGCGGTGAGCTGCTGAAGCAGGCGCAGGAGACGATCACGAAGATCGGCAACGATCTGAAGAACTACCGCGTGGAGGGCTGGGAGGGCAAGGCCGCCCAGGACTTCCAGGAGTGGGTCAACGTCGCGGGCAACGCGACGCTGCGGCTGGGGGATTACAGCAAGGTCGGCGGCGAGTGGATGATCCACGCGGCGCAGACGATCGTCGAAGTCAAGGCGAACATGCCGAAGTACGACACGACGGCGGCGGACAACTACAAGGCGGCGAAGGAGTTCCACAACGACCCGGACTCCCGGGAGATGGGCCAGACCGCCTTCACGAAGCTCAACGGGGACCACCACGAGGCGGTCCAGCAGATGACGAAGCTGGCGCAGTCGTACGAGGCGTCGACGACGCAGATGAACGCGGCGGTACCGCCTACGTTTCCGCCGCCGCCGGCGACGTTTGTGCCGATGAGTGATCGTTCCGGTACCTCTACCGAGATTCAGCGCCCGGGAAGTGGTACATCGCGTACCGGGTCCACCGGAGACGCTTATGTGGCGCCGGAACGGGGCACCAGGGAGTCCTCTTCTGATCCCGGGTACGTTCCCAGTCATCAGCAGTCGCAGGACAACACCCTGCCGCCGAAGACGGGGTCCGATCCGGGGCAGACACACGTGCCGAGCGTCCCGGACCACAATGTGGGGATCGACCTCAACACGGTCGGAACCCTGCCGGACAAGCCGGTTACCCAGCTTCCGGGAGCGCCTACCGGCGTCGGACCGGGTGGCCCCAACGGTGTCGGTCCCAGTGGCGCCTTCCCGCCCCTGACGCTCCCGCCCATCAGCGGGATGAGCGGACCCAGCGGCATCGGCGGTGCAGCTGGCGGTCGTTCACCGATCGGTGGTGGCGGGTTCCCGAACACCTCGGCGCCCGGCGGCAAGGTCGGCGGTGTGGCGGGGCTTCCGCCGCGTGACTCCGGTATCACGGGTGGCCGTCCGATATCAGCCAACGGTCCGAAGTCCTCGATCCCGCGCGGTACGGTCATCGGCAACGAGGGCGGTCCGACCGGCCGCGGCATGGCCGGTGGCATGGGCGGTGCCGGAGGTATGGGCGGCGCAGGCGGCCAGGGCGGTTCGGCCGGTGGACGTCGGCTGGCCAGCGAGCCGGGCGGTGTGGTCGGTGGACGTCAGCCGGGTGCGGGTGGCCGTTCGACCACGGGTGGCAAGCCGTTCACGCAGGGCGGCTCGGGCCTCGTGCGCAACCAGGGCGGTGGCGCGGCCGGCGGTGCCATGGGACACGGCGGCGCGGGTGCGCGTACCGGTGGCAAGAGGCGCGACGACCAGTCGGGCGAGCGCCCGGATTACCTGGCCGAGGACGAAGAGACTTGGCAGGGCGACCGTCGCGTCGTCCCGCCGGTGATCGACTGAGCGAACGGGATACTGCACGAGATGCGCATGCGGAAAGCTACGTCGGTCCTGATGGGCCTGCTGTTGGCCGGAGTCGCCGCGACTCCGGCCCACGCAGAGACCATCCGGTCCATGCAATGGCATCTCGACTCGATGCACGCTGATGAGATGTGGAAGGTCAGCACAGGCAAGGGCATCACCGTTGCCGTGATCGACAGCGGTGTCGGTGATATTCCTGAGCTGGCTGGACAGGTGGTACCCGGAGTCAACTACGCCCGCCTCTCTAAGGGTAATGAGCGTAATGACTACAACGGACATGGCACCACGATGGCTGCTGTGATCGCTGGTACGGGCACGGGCCCCGGCGGGGACGGAGCCTACGGCCTTGCACCCGGGGCCAAGATCCTTCCGATTCGAGTCTCGGAGGGAGGTGGCGGTGAGACTGAGAGCGAGGGCTTCATCAAAGGCATCCGATACGCTGCGGAGTCTGACGCCAAGGTCGTGAACATCTCCATGTCCGGCGTCAGTGACTCTGTGGAGCTCCAAGAGGCTGTGAAGTATGCCCTGGGCAAGGGGAAATTGATCTTCGCGGCAGTGGGAAACGACGGGGTAACCACCGTGGAGTACCCGGCTGGAACCCCCGGGGTGGTCGGCGTTGGTTCAGTCGACAAGAACGCCGACGCCAGCAAGATGTCCCAGTACGGAGCCCAGGTCGACATCTCCGCGCCCGGAGACGACATCGTCTCGGGCTGCGCCGCCAAGTCCGGCTTGTGCAAGACCAGCGGCACCAGTGACGCCACCGCCCTGACCTCCGCCTCCGCCGCCCTCATCTGGTCCGCCCACCCCGACTGGACCAACAACCAGGTCCTGCGGGTCATGCTCAACACCTCCGGCAAGCCCCGTGACGGCGTCGAGCGCAACGACTACATCGGCTACGGCGTCGTCCGGCCCCGGATCGCGCTCGCGACTCCCGGCGACCCCGGGCCGGCCAACGTCTACCCGTTGCCCGACCTGGCCGCCGCCGAGGCGAAGGGCGGCACGCCCGCCACCACCCCCTCGGCCCCCACCACCGGCAAGACGCCCGAGAAGGCGACCCGGGTCCCCGAGGCCGCCGAAGGGAACAGCGGCTTCGGCGCGGTGACGTGGATCGCCATAGGGCTCGGCGCGTCCCTGCTGATAGGCGGCGCCGTCACCGCAGTCGTCGTACGCCGCACCAACCGACCGTAGGAGCACCGGACCGGATGTCCTTCGAACAAGAATGGTCCTCCGCGCGCGCAGCCGTGCGCCTCAACCACGTCCCCACCGAACCCGGTCCCGGCGGACCCGGCGGAGCGGACCTGAGCATCGCCGATGACGATCTCGGCGCGGTCGGCAGCGACGCGTACGTCCTGCACGAGCGGCTCTCCCGCGAGGGCGACCACGCCCGCGTGGCCACCTTCGACGCGGCGATCGCCCTCACCAACCGGAACTTCACCAGTGGCGCGGCCCTGCTCAAGGTGCACGACCGGTGGAGCTCCCAGCTGAAGGTGCTCGTGGCGGCCTGCGCGAACATCTCCAACCACCTGGACTACACCGTGGCCTCCCACGCCAAGGAGGAGGCCGACCTCGTGGCCACGCTCTCGGCGTCGAAGGTCAACGAGTACCTCAAGTAGGCCGTCAGGCCGTCAGGCCCGTCCGGCCGCCGACCGCCAGGCCCGTAGGAAGGCATTGCAGGCACGTGCTGACGTTCGAGAACGTGATGAACGCCCCGCTGGAGCAGCTCCAGACCGCCGTCCAGGACTGGGGCGCGATGGCCACGAAACTGGCGGAACTGGCCGAGACGGCCCGTACCGGCATGCGGGCCAAGTCGGACAAGGCCGACTGGAAGGGCGCCAACGCGGACGTGACGAAACCCTTCGTGGCGAAGACCGCGAAGGAGTTCGACGACGCCGCCAAGGAGGCCAAGGGCGTCCACCTCGTGCTGACCGACGGCCACGCCACCTTCAAGGCGGCCCGGGACCAGCTCAAGAAGATCGTGGACGTGGATGCCCCCGCGGCCGGGTTCCAGGTCGACGCCACGGGGCGCGTGACGCCCGTACCGATCGCGGACGCCAAGGAGCGGTACGCCGCCCAGCACGATCCCGACTACCAGCAGCTGGTGCGTGAGCACCGGGACGCCTGGCAGGCGCAGGTCGACCGTGCGGTCGAGGACTGCGCGGACGCCGACGACTCGCTGGCGCGCGTGCTCCAGGCCAACGTCACGGACGAGCACAACTTCACCGCGCCGAAGTACACGACCCTGGACGCCGAACAGGTCGACCGGGCCGCCGACCTGATGAAGAAGGTGAGCGGCGAGGGCGGTACGGCCCGCAACCCCGAAGCGCTGCGCGAGCTGGAGGACCTGCTCGACGACAACCGCGACGACCCCGAGTTCGCCACGGGCTTCTTCCGCAAGGTGGGACCCGACGCCACGCTCGAGATGTACGCCGAGATGTCCTTGAGCTCCAGCATGCTCGGACCGGCGGGCGCGGACCGCACCGGCATGGTCGGCAACATCCAGAGCGACCTGGGCGCGATGCTCGGCCTGGCCACGCACAAGGACGTACCGAACCACCTCGACGCCGCGTGGACGACGCAGCTGATGAAGGCCGGACGCAAGGAAATGGACGTCGGCCTGACGCAGAAGGTCTACGGCTACCAGGCGCTCGGCTCGCTGCTGCGCGAGGGCACGTACGACAAGGACTTCCTGACCTCGGTCGGCCGCGACATGGTCGCGATGGACGACAAGAACCCGAAGATCTGGGAACACGCCGCGCCGATGGATCCGGGCGTCATCCTCAACCACGGAGCCGAGGGCGGCCGCGGCTTCTACCCGCTGACGGGTCTGATGGAGGCGCTCGGCAACAACCCGGACGCGGCGACGGCCTTCTTCAACGAGCCGGTCCGCCAGGACAGCAACGGCGACGGGATCGTCACCACGGCCGACAAGGTGGTCAGCGGGCAGCACGGCAAGGCGCAGGGCATGGTCGACTACATGCTCGACAAGCAGCCGTACGTGGACTCCTTCGACACGACCCGGATCGGCGAGCCGAACCCGGCCCAGGACGCCCTGGGCAACGCCCTGGAGACCGCCGTCTCGGGCCGCGTGGTGGGCGACGAGGACGCGAAGCCGGTCCCGCACACCAAGGGCATGGCCGACATCATGGAACGGGTGGTCGAGAAGATCGGCGACAAGCCGGAGCTGGTGGACGCGAAGCCGGGCGACGAAGGTCCGCTGAGCGGCTTGTCGGGCCACTTCGGCCAGATGGCGGCCGAGTACATGCCGGACATCCAGGCCTCGGCCGAGAACGGCAGCAACCTCATCAAGGCCAACGGCGTGATGGCCGAATTCCACAAGGCCGACATGGCTTCCTTCATCAGCGCGGTGGGTCAGGACCCGGACGCGTACGGCGCGATGACCAACGCATCGCGGGCGTTCACGACCACGCTGATCAACGACGTCGTCGTTCATCGGGCCGAGTACGAGGACATCGACGCGGGTATCAAGAGCGCCGTGCACCCGGGCGGCCAGATCGCGGGCATCCTGTCCGAGGCGAGGGCGGAGGGCACGTTCGCCTCCAACGCTCACAAGTCGGACGAGTACGTCAAGGGCGTCGAGGACAACGCCAAGTGGATCAACCGGGGGATCAGCGCGGCGGGCGGCAAGTACCTGGAGATGTTGCCGGTGGCCGGAGACCTCGTGGAGTGGCTCCAGGAGGACGCGACGGAGAGCGTGGTCGAGCGGGCCAAGGAAGACGCGGCGAAGCGGCAGGTCGTGGCCGACCACAAGGTGGTAATCGACTACACGGACGCGCAGGGCGCCGCGAGCTTGTCAGCGTCGCAATCTGTTCGCAGAGCCGTCGTGGGAAGCGGGATGAGCCAGCGAACCGTCGATGCCCTGGCCGGTGTGGCCTCGACGGAGACGTCGAATGCTCATGCGGTCGGCCGTCAGCAGGTCGAGACCGCGAACGGCACGTCCTGATGTTTCTCGGTCGGGTGCCGCGCGTGCTTGCTGCTGGGGTGTTCACGGCAGTCGCCCTGACTGGCTGCTCCGAGGAGGCCAAGCCGGCGGCCCGGAAGTTGCCCGAACGGACCTGCTTCGGCGTCTTCACGCGGTCCGATCTGGCGCCGTTGCTGGGAAAGGGTGAGGAGGTGACCGTGTCAGGACCGTCAGATGCCCAACTGTCGCCAGTGCGTAAGGGCGTCACGTGCACCGTCGATGTGGACGGGCCTGGCCGGTTTCTCGCCACAGCCACACGGCAGCCCCTGGGGGACAGCTTCTTCTGGAATCCGGAAATGATCCACCCGGCCCCGGATTCGCTGCCTCTTGGTGACCGGGCGATCGTTTACGACACGGGTGCCAGGGCCTTCGTCGCCTGCAAGGGGCGCGATGATCAATTCGGGCTCGAGGTGAAGGTCAGCGGTTCCGTGGAACAGATGAAACGCGAAGAGCGCCGCCCCCTCTTCACCAAGCTCATCACAAAGCTGCTGGACGCCGCCAAGCAGCAGTCCAAGTGCGGGGCCTGAGTAGCGGGGAACGGTCGCAGGGAACGAACGGAGGGCGGCGCCCCGTGTGGGGTGCCGCCCTTCGTTCTTGCTGCGCACACAGCAGAAGCCGTGACCGGAATCGAACCGGCGTAACTCGCTTTGCAGGCGAGTCCCTCAACCACTCGGGCACACGGCTGGGTGGTGATGAGACGACCGTACGAGGGTGGGTGGAGCGGGGGAAGGGGAGCCGGGCGGGTGCAATGCGACTGCCATGCTGCGTTCACAACCGGCGGGGGTGGCCCGGGGGCCCAGGGCCGGAGGTGGAGTCGAATATCCGTCGCATTGACAGGGACTAATGCCCATAACGACCCTTACGCTGGGGCGATGAGCGCCCTGGAACCCCGTGCACCCGACATAGCCCCCGACGCAGCCCCCGACCGAGCCGCCGCCGCCGATGCGGCCGCGGGCCGGGCGCAGGCCGTGGGTGGCGGGATCATGGGCGCGGCGCACCGGACGCTCAGCATCGGGATCATCTCCGTCATCTTCATCATCGCCTTCGAGGCCACCGCCGTCGGGACGGCCATGCCCGTCGCCGCGCGCGAGCTCGACGGGATCGGGCTCTACGCCTTCGCCTTCTCCTCCTACTTCACCACCAGCCTCTTCGGCATGGTCCTGGCCGGTCAATGGTCCGACCGCAGTGGTCCGCTCGGCGCGCTGACCAGCGGGATCGGGGCGTTCGCCGCCGGGTTGGTGCTGTCCGGAACGGCCGCCTCGATGTGGCTGTTCGTGCTCGGCCGGGCGGTGCAGGGGTTCGGCGGCGGGCTGGTGATCGTCGCGCTGTACGTCGTCGTCGGGCGGGCCTACGACGAGCGGCTGCGCCCCGCGATCATGGCCGCCTTCGCCGCCGGCTGGGTCGTGCCGTCCATCGTCGGACCGCTGATCTCCGGCTCCGTCACCGAGCACCTCGGCTGGCGCTGGGTGTTCCTGGGGATTCCGGGCATGGTGATCGTCCCGCTGCTGGTCGCGCTGCCGGAGATCCGCCGGAGCGCGGGCGGCCCCGTCGACAAGGACGCCGCCCCCGAGCCCTTCGACCGGCGCCGGATCCGGCTCGCCTTCGGAATCTCGGTGGGTGCCGGGCTGCTCCAGTACGCCGCCCAGGACCTGCGGTGGCTCTCGCTCGTGCCCGCGCTCGCGGGCGCCGCGCTGCTCGTGCCCGCCGTGCGGGGGCTGATGCCGCGCGGGACCTACCTGGCCCGGCGCGGGCTGCCCGCCGTGGTGCTGCTGCGCGGGGTGGCGGCCGGTGCGTTCATCGGTGCCGAGAGCTTCGTGCCGCTGATGCTGGTGACCCAGCGCGGGCTGAGCCCCACGCTGGCCGGGTTCTCGCTGGCCCTCGGCGGGGGGACCTGGGCGCTGGGGTCCTGGGTTCAGTCCAAGGCGGCGGTCGTGCCCCACCGCGAGCGGCTGATGGTGGCCGGGATGTTCATGGTGTCGCTCTCCATCGCCGCCGCGCCCGCCGTGCTGATCGAGGCGGTGCCCGTCTGGACGCTGGCCGTGGTGTGGGGGCTGGGCTGCCTCGGCATGGGGCTGGTGATCGGTCCGACCAGCGTGCTGCTGCTCCAGCTGTCGCCGCCGGAGGAGGCGGGGGCCAATTCGGCCGCCCTGCAGATCTCCGACGCCCTCGCCAACGTGGTGCTGCTGGCCCTCGGCGGGGCCGCCTTCACCGCGCTGGGCGGCGGTGCGGTGGGCGGGGCGCACACCCTGGGAGAGGGGAGCGGGGCTTCGCACCCCGGCGCCTTCGTCGCGGTGTTCCTGCCGATGGCCTGCGTGGCGCTGGTGGGTGCCTGGGTGGCGACCCGGCTGACCGCGCGGCCCCCGGCCCGGGCCGCAGGCTGACCGCGCGGCCCCCCGCCCGGGCCGCAGGCTGACCGCGCGGCCCCGG
>NZ_JBEOXE010000105.1:0-18746 GCF_040296485.1 Streptomyces sp. NPDC002138
AGCACGACTCGACACGAAAAGCCAAGAACTGTCGGGCGGCCCCCGGGGGAAGGCAGGGGGGAGGCTGACCATGGGCCCCTCGTGAAGTCGCTGGGCCGGGGCGAGGGTGCGGCCAAGCCGCGCCCTCCGGGCGAAAGTCGACAGGCCACAAGCGACAGACACGCGCCAGATCGCTACGCGCTTCTCTGGGATCGGCGTCTGCGGCCTGCAAGTCGCCCTCATGAGCATGTAGTCGGGTCAAGGTGGACTTGACACTCAACATCCCTCCAGGATGCCCTTTTTGTGACTATTTGAGACACGGCTGGTGAGTCGGACGGGCGCTTGATCCGTCCCCATGCTCGTCCAGCCGTAGTTGAGGTCCAAGACGGGCCCCGAACAGGCCGCAGACGCCTGCCGGTCGCGGCTGTGTAGCGATCTGGCGCGTGTCTGTCGCTTGTCGCTTGTCGCTTGTGGCTTGTGGTCTCTTCGCCCGGAGGGCGCGGCTTCGCCGGACCAGGGCTCCTGGCCACTCGCCCAGGACCCGGGCCTTCGGGGACCCTCCCCCCTGCCTTCCCCCGGGGGCCGCCCGACAGTTCTTGGCTTTTCGTGTCGAGTCGTGCTGTCAAGGGTGGCCGCAGGCCATCGCGCAGCGACGCGACCGCAGGGAGCGCCCTTGACAGTGCGGCTCGGCGCGAAGAGACAGTTGAACTGGCGGGCAGCCCCCGGGCACCTCCCCGACCCCGGACGCTCGAAGCCCGAGCCCCTGCGGCGAAGCCGCGCCCGGCGAAGCCGGGTTGCTCCCACCGCCCTCTTTCAGCCGATCCCGCCGCCACCGCTGCCCCTGGCGCCTCCGGCGCCTTCCGTCGGGGACGTCAGGTCGATCAGGCGGCAGACCGTTTCGATGTCGATCTTCACCTGGGCGATCGAGGCGCGGCCCGAGAGCCATGTGATCAGGGCAGAGTGCCAGGTGTGCTCGATGACGCGGACCGCCGAGAGCTGTTCGGCCGTGGGCGGGGCGTCCAGGCCCATCGCGTCCAGGATGATCGCCGTGGTCAGCCGGGAGACCGTGTCCACCTCGGGGCTCACGCTGCGGTCCGCGAAGGTCAGGGCGCGCACCATCGCGTCGGCCAGGTGCGGTTCGCGCTGGAGCGCGCGGAAGGCGCGCATGAGCGTTTCCGCTACGGCCTCCGCCGGGCTGTCCGCGGCCGGGGGGCGTTTGCGCAGCGTCGTGTGCATGTGCTGGAGCTGGTCCTGCATGGTCGCGACCAGCAGGTGCACCTTCGAGGGGAAGTAGCGGTACAGCGTGCCCAGCGCGACACCGGCCGCCTCGGCGACCTCCCGCATCTGGACCGCGTCGAACCCGCCCCGGCTGGCCAGCTGTGCGCTGGCGTGCAGGATCCGGCGACGGCGGGCTTCCTGCCGCTCCGTCAGGGGCGGGGACGCCGGCGTGGCGAGGGCCTTGGCTTCCGCTGTCATGTGTCCCGTTCCGTGGCGTTCCGAGGTATCCATTCGCACCGCTCCGAGGCTGTTCGGTGATCAGCATGGCAGGCGGGCCAGCCGTGGCGCGAATCACCTGCTCCGGCTCTTACGGTGTAGTTTCCGGCCGGTAGATTCAATGGTCTTCAACGGATCAAGTCTGAAACTTGTTCTACATTATCCGAGCGGTTACGCTCCGGCGAAAGTGCAGTGAGAAGGGGGCCGGGAGTGACCGCTGAGGCCATGGTGACGAGCCCTTTCAGGGATTCCGCCACTGACGGCGACCGCCCGTTGCGCATCGCACTCCTCACCTACAAGGGGAACCCGTTCTGCGGCGGCCAGGGGGTCTACGTCCGCCACCTCGCGCGGGAGCTGGTTCGGCTCGGGCACTCCGTCGAAGTCATCGGCGCGCAGCCCTACCCGGTCCTCGACACCGGCGCCACGCTCACCGAGCTGCCCAGCCTGGACCTCTACCGCCACCCCGACCCCTTCCGCACCCCCAAGCGCGGTGAGTACCGGGACTGGATCGACGCCCTCGAGGTCGCCACCATGTGGACCGGCGGCTTCCCCGAACCGCTCACCTTCTCGCTGCGGGCCCGCCGTCACCTGGCGGCCCGGCGCGGTGAGTTCGATGTCATCCACGACAACCAGACCCTCGGCTACGGCCTGTTGGCCGACCTGGGCGCGCCCCTCGTCACCACCGTCCACCACCCGATCACGGTGGACCGGGGGCTCGACCTCGCCGCCGCCAAGGACCGCAAGAAGCGCGCCTCGGTCCGCCGTTGGTACGGCTTCACCCGCATGCAGGGCCGGGTCGCCCGCAGGCTGCCCACGGTCCTGACCGTCTCCGGTTCCTCGCAGCAGGAGATCGCCGACCACCTCGGCGTCCGGGACGACCGCATCCACGTCGTGCACATCGGCGCGGACACCGACCTCTGGTCGCCGGACCCGTCCGTCGCCGAGGTCCCGGGCCGCATCGTCACCACCTCCAGTGCGGACGTACCGCTCAAGGGCCTGATCCACCTCGTGGAAGCCCTCGCCAAGCTGCGCACCGAGCAGCCCGGCGCCCACCTCGTCGTGGTCGGCAAGCGCGCCGAGCGCGGACCGGTCGCCCGGGCGATCGAGACGTACGGGCTCCAGGACGCCGTGCAGTTCGTCAAGGGCATCACCGACGCCGAGCTCGTCGATCTCGTGCGCAGCGCCCAGGTCGCCTGCGTGCCCTCCCTCTACGAAGGCTTCTCGCTCCCGGCCGCCGAGGCCATGGCCACCGGCACCCCGCTGGTGGCCACCACCGGCGGGGCGATCCCCGAGGTGACGGGCGCCGACGGCGAGACCTGTCTCGCGGTGCCGCCCGGCGACGCGGGGGCGCTGGCCGCCGCGCTGGGCCGGCTGCTCGGCGATCCCGGGCTGCGGGCCCGCCTCGGCGCCGCCGGGCGTGCCCGCGTGCTGGACCGGTTCACCTGGGCCAGAGCCGCCCAGGGCACCGTGGCGCACTACAGAGCCGCCATCGAACGGGCCGCCCGCGCCGCTCGATGACGCTCCTGAAGACGGCGTCCCCGACGCCGTCCGTCCGCTCCTCTCACCCCCCTCACCACCCCCACCTCGACCGCGAAGGCAGGACCGCGTGCTGACCGTCGATTTCTCCAGGTTCCCCCTGGCCGCAGGCGATCGTGTGCTCGATCTGGGCTGCGGCGCGGGCCGGCACGCCTTCGAGTGCTACCGGCGCGGCGCCCACGTGGTCGCCGTGGACCGCAATGGCGAGGAGATCCGCGAGGTCGCCAAGTGGTTCGCCGCCATGAAGGAGGCCGGTGAGGCCCCGGCCGGTGCCACCGCCACCGCCATGGAGGGCGACGCGCTCGCGCTGCCCTTCCCGGACGACTCCTTCGACGTCGTGATCATCTCCGAGGTCATGGAGCACATCCCGGACGACAAGGGCGTGCTCGCCGAGATGGTCCGGGTGCTCAAGCCCGGCGGCCGCATCGCCATCACCGTCCCGCGCTACGGCCCCGAGAAGATCTGCTGGGCGCTGAGCGACGCGTACCACGAGGTCGAGGGCGGCCACATCCGCATCTACAAGGCCGACGAGCTGCTCGGGAAGATGGAGGAGGCCGGCCTCAAGCCGTACGGCACGCACCACGCGCACGGCCTGCACTCGCCGTACTGGTGGCTCAAGTGCGCCTTCGGCGTGGACAACGACCAGGCGCTGCCGGTCAAGGCGTACCACAAGCTCCTGGTCTGGGACATCATGAAGAAGCCCCTCGCGACCCGGCTGGCCGAGCAGGCCCTGAACCCGGTCATCGGCAAGAGCTTCGTGGCCTACGCGACCAAGCCCCACCTGCCCGTCGGCGCTGCCAAGTGACCTCGCCCGGGCGCACCGAGCACCTCGTCCTGGACGGTGTACTGACGGCCGAGCAGGCCGCGCAGACCGTCGCCGGGATCCTCGCCGCGCAGCGCGCGGACGGGGCCATACCGTGGTTCCGCGGGCACCACCTCGACCCGTGGGACCACACCGAGGCCGCGATGGCCCTGGACGTGGCGGGCGAGCACGAGGCCGCCGCGCGGGCGTACGCGTGGCTGGCCGCGCACCAGAACGGCGACGGCTCCTGGTACGCCGCCTACGCCGACCGGCCCGAGGGGGTGGACACCGACGACCCGCAGGACGCGGGCAAGGAGTCCAACTTCACCGCCTACATCGCGGTCGGCGTCTGGCACCACTACCTGGCCACCGGCGACGATCCCTTCCTCGACCGGATGTGGCCCGTCGTCTTCGCCGCCGTCGAGTTCGTCCTCGGGCTCCAGCAGCCCGGCGGCCAGATCGGCTGGAAGCGCGAGGCGGACGGCACAGTGGTCGCCGACGGGCTGCTGACCGGCTCCTCCTCCATCCATCAGGCGCTGCGCTGCGCGCTGGCGATCGCCGAGTGCCGCGAGGAGCCGCAGCCCGACTGGGAGGTGGCCGCGGGCGCGCTCGGGCACGCCGTGCGCCGTCACCCCGAGCGGTTCCTCGACAAGAACCACTACTCGATGGACTGGTACTACCCGGTCCTGGGCGGGGCCCTGACCGGCTCCGAGGCGCGGGCGCGCCTCGAGGAGCGCTGGGACGAATTCGTCGTGCCGGGGCTGGGCGTGCGGTGCGTGCTGCCCAACCCCTGGGTGACGGGCGGTGAGAGCTGTGAACTGGCGCTCGCGCTCTGGGCGGTGGGGGAGTCCGACCGGGCGCTGGAGATCCTGCGCTCGATCACCCACCTGCGGGCCGACAACGGCATGTACTGGACCGGGTACGTCTTCGAGGACGAGAAGGTCTGGCCCGTGGAGCAGACGACCTGGACGGCGGCATCCCTGCTGCTGGCCGTGGCCGCGCTGGGCGGGGACGAGCCGACCACGGCCGTCTTCGGTGGCCTGACCCTGCCGGCGGGCCTGGATCCGGACTGCTGCTAGACCGTTTCTTCCAGGACGAACCGGCGAGGGGTCAGCGGCGGGCCAGCCAGCCCGCCAGGGCGTGGCCGATGAAGAGGTAGGCGACGGCGGCGATGCCGTAGCCGACGACGACCTGGACCCAGTCGCGGTCGAAGGTGAAGAGGTCGTACGACCAGGTCGCCAGCCAGGTGGCGGCGTCGTGCACGAAGTCGACCAGGCCGTTGCCGCGGTTGGCGTCCAGCAGGTACAGCAGGATCCACGCGATGATCACGAAGGCCAGTACGTCCGCCACGATCGCGACGGCGCGCCCGGCCGAGCTGCTTCCGCGGGTCCTTGCTCGCATGTGTGCTCGGGTGTGTGTGGGCATGACCCGCGTGTTGCCGCTGCGGGGCGCGGCAAACCCGAACGGGTCCCTCAAGTGGCGCAGCCAGTGGGCCGGGGTGAGGCTGCCTGGGACACCTCAGTCCCCGGAGGAAACCGTGTCCATACCCAGAACCGCCCGACTCCGCCGTGGTTTCACGGCGCTGATCCTGTCCACCGCGCTGCTCGCCGGAGGCGCGACCGCCTGCGGCAAGGGCGGCGAACGCGGCGACCGCAGTGCGGACGCCCTGGTCCGCGGGGCCCCGGCCGCGGTGGAGGCCCCGGCGGCCCCGGCGGCCGTCGCGGCCGCGGCGGCCGACCCGGCCGAGGAGGCCCTGCGCGTCGCGGAGGCCGCTCCGTCGCCCAGCCCCTCCACGGAGGCGCAGAAGCAGAAGTTCGCCAAGACGCGCTTCGTCGCCAACGCGGGGCTCGCGGCCGGTGCCACCTACCAGTGGATCATCAAGCCGTACCGCGCGGGCAAGTTCAAGAAGGGCGCGAGCGGTCGCAAGTTCGCCCTGGTGAAGGCTGGCCTGGCGGGCGTTTTCGCCTACAACCGGCTGAAGGCGGCGGCCGACAACGCCAAGGGCGACCCGCTGCTGTCGAAGGCGATGGGCCCGCTCACGGCGGGCATCGAGTCTCTCAAGGGCCTCGGCAGCAAGCTCCGCAAGGGCGACGCGAACGACGCGGACATCGGCTCCTTCGAGAAGATGATCAATGGGGTCAAGGACGCCGGCAAGAGCGCGGGCGCCCCGGTCGAGGACAAGGTTCCGAGCGTCTCCCAGCTGAGCCGCTGAGCTCAGGGGAGACCGGACGCGCGACATGGTGAGGACCCGCCGGGCGACCGGCGGGTCCTCACCACGTGGTGCGTACGTGCGGTTCACGGGCGGCGGCCACCGGGTACGGGCATCAGCGCCCCGTGCGGCGGAAGGCGGACCGGGCCCAGAGGTAGCCGACCAGGGCCAGCCCCGCGCACCAGGCGAGGGCGATGAAGCCGCTGTTCCCGATCGGGGTGCCCATCAGGAGGCCGCGCAGGGTCTCGATCAGCGGGGTGAAGGGCTGGTACTCGGCGAACCAGCGCAGCCCGGTCGGCATCGACTCCGGCGGGACGATCGCGCTGCCGAGGAGGGGCAGGAACGTCAGCGGCATCGGCATGTTGCTGGCGGTCTCGGGGGTCTTGGCGACGAGCCCCATCGCGGCGGCGAGCCAGGTGAGGGCCAGCACGAGCCCGGTCAGCAGCCCGGCCACGGCCAGCCACTCCAGGGGCGTGGCGGTGGGCCGGAAGCCCACGAGCACGGCGACGCCGAGGACGAGCCCGACGCTGATCAGGGTCTGTATCACCCCGCCCACGACGTGCCCCGTCAGGAACGACGCCCGGGAGATCGGCATCGTCCGGAACCGGTTGACGATGCCCTCGGTCATGTCGACGCAGACCCCGACGGCGGTGGCCACCGCGCCGGAGGTCGCGGCCATCAGCACGATGCCCGGGGCGATGTAGTCGATGTAGCGCGCGGAGCCGGTGCCGGCGCCGAGGGCGCCGCCGAAGACGTAGTTGAACAGGAGCAGCATCAGCACGGGCATGACCGCGGTGGAGATGGTCATCGACGGGTAGCGCTGGGCGTGCTTGAGGTTGCGGCGCAGCATCGTCGCCGAGTCGCTGAGCGAGTGGGCCAGGGTGGTCATCGCGCGTTCTCCCGCTTCGGGCCGGTGAGGGTGAGGAATACGTCGTCGAGGTCGGGCGTGTGCACCGAGAGTTCCTCGGCGGGGACGGAGGCGTTCTCCAGGATGTCCAGGACGGCCCGCAGGGTGTCCGGGCTGCCGTCGCCGGGGAGGTCCAGGGTGAGCGCCTCGCGGTCGAGGGCGAGGTATGCGAACAGGGCCGCGGCGGCGTCGAGTGCGGGCAGGCCCGCGAACCGCAACCGGATGTGGCTGCCGGGGATGCGGCGCTTCAGCTCTTCCGCGGTGCCCTCGGCGACCAGCGTGCCGTGGTCGAGGACGGCGATCCGGTCGGCCAACTGGTCGGCCTCGTCCAGGTACTGGGTGGTGAGCAGGACCGTGACACCCCGCTCGTCCACCAGGTTCCGGATGATCTCCCACATGGTGCGGCGGCTGCGCGGGTCCAGGCCGGTGGTCGGCTCGTCGAGGAAGAGCACGCGGGGCTCCCCGACCAGGGTCATCGCCAGGTCGAGCTTGCGCCGCATGCCACCGGAGAAGGTCGTCACGGGCTTGCGGCCCGCGTCGCTCAGGTCGAAGCGGCGCAGCAGCTCGGCGGCGCGCCGCCTGCCCTCCTTGCGGCCGAGGTGGAGCAGGTCCGCCATCAGGATCAGGTTCTCCTCGGCGGTGAGGAGGTTGTCCACCGCCGAGAACTGGCCGGTGACACCGATGACGGTGCGGACGGCCTCGGCGTCGCGGGCCAGGTCGTGTCCGCCGACGCGGATCTCGCCGGAGTCGGCCGGGATGAGGGTGGTGAGGATCTGCACGGTGGTGGTCTTGCCCGCGCCGTTCGGCCCGAGCAGGGCGAAGACGGTGCCGGGGGCGACGCGCAGGTCGATGCCGTCGAGCACCTTCTTGTCGCCGTAGGACTTGGTCAGGCCGGTGACGCTGATCGCGGGCGACGTGACGGCGGACGCGGTCGCGCTCGCGACGGCTGTGGTCATGGCGGGCTCTCTCCTCGGGCTGCGGGGCGGGGGCGGGGGCTGGGGCTCAGGTGGTCAGGTTCAGGCGGTCCGGGTGGTCCGGGTAGTCCGGGTGGTCCGGGCGGTTCAGGCGCGGTGGACGTCGATGTTGCCGACCCCGCTGCGGGCGCGGACCTCGACGGTCTCGTCGGTGTCGGCCGGCCCGTCGGTGGTGGTGAGCGTGTTGCGCACGCTGCCGACGCGGGTGTTCACGTCCAGCCAGGCGGCGGTGGAGCGGGCGATGCCGACCGAGATGTTCCCGGCGGCGGTCTGGAGCACGGCCTGGCCGCGGGCCACTTCCCCGATCCGGATGTGGCCGTTGGCGGACTTGGCCTCGATCCCGGCGCGCGCGGCGGCGACGGTGACGGAGCCGTTGGACGTGGTGGCCTTGAGGTCGCCCTGGATCTCCCCGATGACGATGTCGCCGTTGGAGTTCTTGACGGTCGCGGCGCCCCCGATGGCGTCGGCGCTGATCCGGCCCGACCCGGTCAGCTCGGCGTTCCCCGTGACGGTCTCGACGTGGGTGTTGCCGTGGCCCGTGGTGAGGTGCGCGGTGGCCGCTTCCTCGACGCGGAGGTCACCGAGCGAGGTCTTCAGCCGCGTCTGCCCGAGCGGGCCGGAGCACAGGAAGTCCGCCATGGGGCAGTCGCCGCGCAGGTCGGACCCGGCGGGCAGCGCGAGGGTGATGTCGAGGGAGCCGCTGCGGCCGAACAGGGAGCGCTTGCGCGGTCCCTTGACGACCAGCTGGCCCGCCGAATAGCTGACCTTGGTCTGCTGGGCCGCCCGTACGTCGAGGTCCTCGCCCGGGTTGCTCGGCCGGACGTCGACGACGGTGTCGGCGCGCTTGGAGGCGGTGACGCGGATGGTGCCCATGTCGAACTCGACGCTGGCGGAGATCGGCTCCGGGGTCTCGAAGGTCTCGCGGTGGTGGGAGATCTGGAATTCGGACATGGCTGTGCCGTCCTCTTGGCTCGGTGGAGCGGAAGTGGTGGGAAGGGGAGGTGCTGTGCGCTGTGCGTTGTGTGCGGGGGCGCGCCGGGTGCCGGTGCTGGTGCCGGTGCCGGTTAGCGGACCCAGCCCGTGAAGCCCTGCTGGCCGCGTGAGCGGCCTCGGCCGGCCGGAGCGGCCGGGGCGGCGGGATAGCCCGGGGCTGCGGGCTCCAGGGCGGCGGCGACGGCCCGGACCAGCCAGGCGTTGACCGAGAGGCCCTCCTGGCCGGCGGCGTCCTCGACGCGGTTCTTGAGGTGCGCGGGGAGGCGGAAGTTGATGCGGGCGGTGCCGCCCTCCTCGCCTTCGGCCCCCGGGGCCACGACGGGCACCGGAGCCGCCGCGGCAGGGGCGTGCTGCGCGGCGGTGTCCCCGTACGAGAACGGTTCGGAGGCCGGGGGCGGGGTCACCACGAACTCGGGGTCGAGTCCACGCAGCCTTACGTCGACCGAGCCCGGCGCGAGGTCCTGGGTGACCTCGCCCATGGCGGCGGACAAGGCGTTCAGCAGGGTCAGCCGGGCGGCCGACTCCAAGGGAGCGGTGAGCCGCTCGGCCAGGGCGCGGGATTCGGCGCCGCCCGCTTCGGCGGCTACCGCGAGTTCGTTCCGGAGGTGATCGACGTAGGGCGTGAGGTCCATGACTGAAGCATGGCACACGGGTGGCGCCATGGCCAGCATTTATGGCGCCATTTTGGCGCCACGTGGCGTGGTGAGTTTGGTGGATGTGTCGCGCGATGCTCGATCGAACCCTAAAGTTGCAGGTCAGCCGTGGTAGCGCGCGAATGGCGCCACCCGGCGATCGCGTGGCGCCATTGTGGCATCAGTTCGCCGATCACCCGTTCAGCTCAGCAAGCACCCGCAGCGTGTGCGGGTCCGGAGCCGTCAGGAGCAGGTCCGTGACCGGGCCCTTGCGCCACAGCTCCAGCCGTTCCGCGATGCGCTCGCGCGGCCCGATCAGCGAGATCTCGTCCGCGAAGGTGTCCGGGACGGCCAGCACCGCCTCCTCCTTGCGGCCGGCGAGGAAGAGCTCCTGGATCCGGCGGGCCTCCTCCTCGTATCCCATCCGGGCCATCAGGTCCGCGTGGAAGTTGCGGGCCGCGTGCCCCATGCCGCCGATGTAGAAGCCGAGCATGGCCTTGACCGGGAGCAGTCCCTCGGTCACGTCGTCGCACACGTGGGCGCGCGCCATCGGCGCGATCATGAAGCCCTCGGGGAGGTCGGTGAGGGACGCCTGGTAGACGTCGGTGCGGCTGGGCGACCAGTAGAGGGGGAGCCAGCCGTCCGCGATCCGGGTGGTCTGGGCGATGTTCTTGGGGCCCTCGGCGCCGAGCAGCAGCGGCAGGTCCGCGCGCAGCGGGTGGGTGATCGGCTTGAGCGGCTTGCCGATGCCGGCGGCGTCGGCGCCGCGGTACGGGTGGCTGTGGAAGCGGCCGTCGAGCGCGACGGGCGCCTCGCGGCGCAGCACCTGGCGGATCACGTCGACGTACTCGCGGGTGGCGGTCAGCGGGCTCGACGGGAAGGGGCGGCCGTACCAGCCCTCCACCACCTGCGGGCCGGACAGCCCGAGGCCGAGCATCATCCGGCCGCCCGAGAGGTGGTCCAGGGTGAGCGCGTGCATGGCGGTGGCGGTGGGGGTGCGGGCGGCCATCTGCGCGATGGCGGTGCCGAGCCGGATCCGGCTGGTGTGCGCGGCGATCCAGGTCAGGGGGGTGAAGGCGTCCGAGCCCCAGGCCTCGGCGGTCCAGACGGAGTCGTAGCCGAGGCGCTCGGCCTCGGTGGCGAGGTCGAGGTGGGTCGCGGTGGGGCCGCGGCCCCAGTAGCCGAGTGCGAGTCCGAGGCGCATGTACGGTCCCTCCGGGTCCCTCCGCGAAGCCGTTCCTGACGGGCCGTCAGGCGAGCGTCAGGTGACTGTAGGCCAACGGCCCCCCGCCCGGAAGGGCGGGGGGCCGTCGGTCCGCGGAGGCGCGCTCACTCAGCCGCGCTGGATGCCCGAGGTGTCGTTCAGCACGCCGCGGCGGCCGTCCTGGGTCTGGGCCACCAGGGAGGCCGGGCCGCGCTGGTCCACCGCCAGGTACCAGGTGCCCGGCGCCAGTTCGGCGATCGGGGCGGGCGAGCCGTCCTCACCGTAGAGGGGACGGGCCACCGGCACCGCGAACCAGAACGGGGTGAAGTCGGCGCCCGGGGCCGGAGCCCCAGCGGCCGGCTGCGCGTCCTGCGGAGCACCCGGACCCGGCGTCGGGGTGGGCGCCGGGGCGCCGTGCCCGGAGTACGGCGGCGCGGGCTGCGGGGTCGTCCCGTACGGCGTGGGCTGCTGGCCGCCCGGGTACCCGTACCCGGCGCCCGGCTGGGGCTGGCCGCCGTACGGCTGCGGGGTCGGCTGCTTCGGCTCCGGCACCAGCGGGCCCGCGAGCGCGGGGAGCTTCGAACCGGCGATGGCGACACCGGCGAGCGCGAAGGTCGCCAGGAACGCGATCACGGAACCGGCGCCCAGCCCGGCCCCGGGCGGGCTCACGATCAGTGCCCACAGCGCGGACCACGCGGCGGCGACGGCGAGACCGGTGCCCCAGACCTCCAGGCCCTGCCCGGCGACCTTGCGGCCCGAGGGCATCAGCCGGGTGGTGATGATCAGGGCCGCGGCGCCGATGCCGACCAGGAAGATCGAGGGGAGGACGATGTTCAGCCGTTCCGTGTCCCACGCGTTCGGGATCCGGTCCTCGCAGGCCGCGAGCCCGGCGCAGTCGACGGAGTAGAAGTTGAGGAACGAGGCGATGAACAGCAGCACCGCTGCTCCGATCACCACGCCGTCGCCTCGTGTGAGGGAGCGGATGTTCACTTGGATGTCCTTCTCGGTCTCGGTCGTCTCGTCGTCTCGTGGTGCCGACGGTGCCTCGGTCCACGGGGGATCGGGGCGGCGGGCGGGCACCATCGTACGGACGTTTCGCGCGTCCGAGAGGTCAGGGGCCATACCCGGCCCCCTCTTCTACCCGCCGAGGAAGCCGACGATGCCGTTCGCGATGCCCTGGGCCGCCTTCTCGCGCCACTCCGGACTGGTCAGCAGCGCCGCGTCCTTGGCGTCACGCATGTTGGCGCATTCGATGAACACCTTCGGCCGGGTGGAGAGATTGAGGCCGCCGAGGTCGTCGCGCACGACCAAACCGGTTCCGCCGCCCACGTAGTTGGAGGGCGCCGAGCCGGTCGTGCGGGCGAAGTTCCCGGCGATCCGCTCGCCCAGCTCGCGCGACGGGCCGACGATCTTCGCGGTGTCCGCCGCTCCGCCCTTGACCTTCGCCGGGAGGATCACGTGGAAACCGCGGTTGCCCGCCGAGACGCCGTCGGCGTGGACCGAGACCACCGCGTCCGCGTTCGCCTCGTTGCCGATCCGGGCCCGCTCGTCGATGCACGGGCCGAACGGACGGTCGGCCTGGTGCGTGAACACCACCTTGATGCCCTGGGCTTGCAGGATCGCGCCCAGTCGCTTGGAGACGTCGAGGGTGAATTCGGCCTCCATGTAACCGGCGTTGGTCGTGGTGCCGGTGGTGTCGCACTCCTTGCGGTTGGTGCCGATGTCGACCTGCTTGTCGATCTCGCTCGTGTGCTTGAAGTTGCCCGTGTTGTGTCCGGGGTCGATGACCACGGTACGTCCGGCCAGCGGGCCCTTCGCGGGCGCCGCGGCCGGGGGCCTGCCCGGGCTCGCCGACGCGCCACCGGCGGGGGCCGAGGGGCTCGCGGCGCCGGCGGCGCTGCCCTGGGGGCGCGGCTGGGAGGAGGCCGGGGCGGCCGGAGCCGGAGCGGCGGCCGGGGGGCGGCCGTCGTCGGCACCGGTCCCGGAGGTCACCTCCACCAGCACCCAGCCGGCGAGGCAGAGGGGGGCGAGGGCGGCGATGGCCACGGTCAGCGTGGAGCGGCGCGTGAACCACGGCCGGTCGGGACTGACCGAAGAGGCGGACTCGGGCTGCGGGGCACTGTCGTCGTACGGCACGTCGGCGATGCTAGACCCCGAGCCCGGCCCACGTCCGGACCCTGGCCCATCCGAGGGCCGGGCGCGCACCCGGATGGAGTCTCGCCGCAGCAGGTCAGAGCCGATCAGAGCCGGTCGTGGCTGGTCAGGACAGGTCGGGCTCGGTCCGGTTCGGTCGGGTCCGGTTCAGATACCGGTCCCGGTGCGGCGCAGGACGCGCAGGGAGTCCGTCACGGAGACCTCCTCGAAGGCCCCGGAGGCCAGCGCCCGCAGGTAGATGCGGTACGGCGCCTGCCCGCCGTCCGCCGGGTCCGGGAAGACGTCGTGGATGACCAGGGTCCCGCCGGGTGCGACGTGCGGGGCCCAGCCCTCGTAGTCGGCGGTGGCGTGCTCGTCGGTGTGCCCGCCGTCGATGAACACCAGGCCGAGGGGGCCGCCCCAGGCCGCGGCGACCCGCGGGGACCGGCCGACGATCGCGATCACGTGCTCCTCCAGGCCCGCCTTGTGCAGGGTCCGGCGGAAGGTGGGGAGGGTGTCCATGAGGCCGACCTCCGGGTCCACGACCGTCGGGTCGTGGTACTCCCAGCCCGGCTGCTGCTCTTCGCTGCCGCGGTGGTGGTCCACGGTGATCGCGCTCAGGCCGGCCTCGCGGGCCGCGTCGGCGAGCAGGATGGTGGAGCGGCCGCAGTACGTCCCCACTTCCAGCAGGGGCAGGCCCAGCGTGGCGGCCTCGGCGGCCGCCTCGTACAGCGCGAGGCCCTCCCGTACGGGCATGAACCCCTTGGCCGCCTCGAAGGCGGCGAGGGTCTCCGGCTTGGGGCTGGCCATGGTGTTCCTCCAGGTGGTGACGCGCTGCTGGTGCTACGGGGCAGGTGGCGGCCCATGCTGCCCTACTGCCCGGTAGGACGCCATGGCCGGGTCCCGCGCGCGGTCCCGCGCAGCCTCGGGCGGTCGCACTCGAACCACACCGTCTTGCCGGTGGCGGTCGCTTCCGTGCCCCAGCGGTCGGTGACGGCCTCGACGAGCAGCAGCCCGCGCCCGTCTTCGGAGAGAGGTGACACGTCACGTGGCAGCCGCGGGGGAGAAGGGTCCCCGTCCGTCACCTCCACCCGCAACCCGCGCGGCCGCAGCAGGATCACCACCGCGCAGTCCCGCCCCGGCACGTGCCGCACGACGTTCGCGACCAGCTCGGTCAGCGCCAGCTCGGCCGCGTCAGCCAGCGGGGCCAGCCCCCAGCGGCCCAGCAGCATCCGCAGGACCCGCCGCATGTGCCGGGCGGAGTGTGCACCCACGGTGAAGCCCATCCGGTAGGTCCCGTCAACTTCGTTCGCGGAGTAGTCAGTTACGTGATTCACGTCACCAGGGTGGAGCGGTCTCACTACGCTCGGCTACGGACCGAAACGAACGCCTCACGGCGTGTACTTGGGGGTGACCGCTCATGGTCAACATCCGCGATCTGGATCCCAGCGCCTCACCGCTGGACTACTACGGCTTCGAGCTGCGCCGACTGCGCCAGGAAGCCGGACTCAAACAGCACGCGCTCGGCAGCATCATCTTCTGTACGGGCTCCCTCATCGGGCAGATCGAGACGGCGAGGAAGGTCCCGACCCGGGACTTCTCCGAGCGCGTGGACGCCGCGCTGGGCACGGACGGGATGTTCTCCCGGCTGGTGGGACTGGTGCTGCGGAGCCAACTCCCGACGTGGTTCCAGGCGTACGCGGAGATGGAGGCCCGGGCGGCATACATCTCCTCGTTCCAGGCGCAGCTGGTGGATGGGTTGCTTCAGACCCCTGACTACGCGCGGGCCCTGATGGGCGGTCGTTCCGTGGACGGGCTCGACGCGAAGGTGGAGGCGCGGATGGACCGCCAGCGGATCCTCCAGCGCGAGAACCCGCCACTGATGTGGGTGGTACTGAGTGAGGCCGCGCTGCACCAGGAGATCGGCGGCAGGGAGGTCATGCGGAACCAACTTGCGCACCTGTTGACGCTGGAGGGGCGGCAGTGGGCGGCGGTGCAGATCCTGCCCTTCGAGGCGGGCGCCCACGCCGGGTTGCAAGGCTCGTTCAACCTGCTCCGGTTCGACGATGACCCCGATCTCGTCTACACCGAGGACTTCGTACAGGGTCATATGACGGCCAATCCGCAAGCTCTCAGGGAGGGTTCGCTCCGTTACGATCA
Organism: Streptomyces sp. NPDC002138; assembly: GCF_040296485.1. Lineage (NCBI taxonomy): Bacteria > Bacillati > Actinomycetota > Actinomycetes > Kitasatosporales > Streptomycetaceae > Streptomyces > Streptomyces sp. NPDC002138. The sequence goes on from NZ_JBEOXE010000105.1 coordinate 15,024, forward strand.
CTTGCAGGCCGCTGCCCTCTCCGTGGAGGACTCGGCGGCGCGGATCGCCCGTGTAATGGAGGAACGCTATGGACACCATCCAGGACCTGTCGGGCGCACGGTGGCGTAAGTCGTCGTTCAGCGGTGACGCCGGCGGCCAGTGTGTCGAGTGCGCGCCCCTCGGCGGGGCCACTTGGCGGAAGTCCTCGTACAGCGGAACGACCGGCGGCGAGTGCGTCGAGGTAGCCGCCCAGCCCCACCGGGTCGCCGTGCGGGACTCCAAGAACCCCCAGCTGCCCGCCTTCACCGTGAGCCCGGCCGCCTTCGCGGAGTTCGTGCGCGGCCTCTGACGGCAGGCACGGCGTTGCTCCGGCCGCCGGTGGCGGTCGGAGCAACGGCGCGGGCCCTTTGAGGGGCCGGACCACTTCGGGGCCTCGGTCAGGTTTTCGATCGGGAAAGTGCCGTCGGCCGCCCCGTCCTCTGACCACCGGGGCCTGCGCCCCCGCTCCCTTGCCTTCATGCTGCAACCAACGGGCCTTATTCTGTGGCGTGTTCGAACGGGCGGACAGCCGGTGCGGACGACCACAGGGGATCACCGGGGGCGGGCAGCATGAGCATCGCGTTAAACAGGGACGACAACGTCGACGGGGGCATAAAGCCGCTCGCGGCCGGGGACCCGAGCCGGATCGGGCCGTACCTGCTGCTCGGGCGGCTCGGGGCCGGGGGCATGGGGCGGGTGTTCCTGGCCCGGTCCGAGAGCGGGCGTACGGTCGCCGTGAAGGTGGTGCACGAGGAGCACGTCTCGAACGCGCAGTTCCGGGCCCGCTTCCGGCGCGAGATCGACGCCGCCCGGCGCGTGGGCGAGCAGTACACCGCGCCCGTCCTGGACGCGGACCCGGACGCCGACCGGCCCTGGGTGGCCACCGGGTACGTACCCGGGCTCTCGCTGGAGCAGATCGTGCGGCGCCACGGTCCCCTGCCGGTGGAGTCCGTGCACGCCCTCGCCGACGGGCTGCTGCGCGCGCTGAAGGACATCCACTCGGCCGGGATCGTGCACCGCGACCTCAAGCCGTCCAACGTGATGCTGACCGTCGAGGGCACCCGCGTCATCGACTTCGGGATCTCGCGCGCCCTGGAGACCTCGGTCGAGTCACTGCTCACCAGCACCGGCATGGTCGTCGGCTCGCCCGGGTTCATGTCGCCCGAGCAGGTGCGCGGGCAGCGGGCCGGGGCGAAGAGCGACGTGTTCACGCTCGGCTGCGTGCTGACGTACGCGGCCACGGGCGAGCTGCCGTTCGGGCACGGCGCCAGCAACCAGCACGCCGTGATGTTCCAGATCGTGGAGGGCGAGCCCGCGCTGGAGAAGGTCGGGGACGAGGCCCTGCGCGCGTTCATCGGCCGCTGCCTGACCAAGGGCGTCGACGAGCGGCCCGGTGTGGAGGAGCTTCTGGAGGATCCCGAGCGGGTCCGGCCGTCCCGGCGCGGCGGGGCGTGGCTGCCTCCCAAGGTGGTGGCGCGCCTCGCCCAGCAGGCGGCGCGGCTGCTGGACGCGGAGGCGGCGCCGCCCGAGCGGGAGGGCGCGGCGGAGGGTGTCACCCCGGCCACCGACCGGGCGACGGTCGACTTGCGGAAGAAGGCCGGTGCCGACGAGCCGGGGGCGGGGCCGCTGGTCGGCCCGGTCGTCGGCCCGGGGGCCGGATCGCTGGTCGGAGCGACGTCCGGGGGTGAGCGGCGGGAGCGGCGGCGTTGGACCGTCGCCGTGCCGGCCGTCCTCGTGTTCGCGGTCGGCGGTGGCACGGTGGCGCTGATCCAGCCGTTCGGCAGCGGTGGCGGGGGCGGTGCGCAGGCGGCGCCCCCGGCCGCGAGCGGTCCCGTGATCCCCGGGGGTGCGAGTGGCTCGCCTTCCGGGGCGGCCGGGTCGCCGTCGGCGGGTGCGTCCGGCTCGCCGAACCCCGCCGCCCCGGGGCAGCCGCAGGGCCAGGTCGGCGGGGCCCCGGTCCCGGGCGGCGGCCCCGCGCAAGGGGGTGCCGCCCAGGGCGCGGCTCAGGGCGCGGCTCAGGGCGGCGCCGGGGCGGGCGGCGCGGCCGCCGGAGGCGCGGGGGCGCCCGGCGGTGGGGCCGGCAGCCCCGGCGGAGGCAGCCCGGGCGGAGCCGGTGGTACCGGAACCGGTCCGGCCAAGGGTTCCGGGCCGGCCGCCGGGGGAGGCCAGGGCGGCGGATCCGGCGCGACGCCCGGCGGCTCCGGTTCGCCGAGCGGCGGGGGCTCCTCCGGGGGCGACGCGGTCCCCGCGTATTTCGTCGGCTCCTGGGAGTACAAGGCCCAGCTCAACATCGACCAGCCGGTGACGGTGGTCATCGCGCGGTCCGGGGCGGTCCGGCTGATCACCGATTCCAATCTGGGCCACTGCGAGAACATCGCCAAGGTGTCCTCGGTGGCCTCCGGCGGGTCCCGGATCAACATCGGCGCGGCGGCCGTGGACAAGAGCAAGTCCCCCGGTTCCTTCTGCGGGGCCCTGGACCCGTCGTTCTTCACCCGGAGCGAGCCGGCCGGCATCCAGCACAACGTGGGGCCCGCGCACGGTGACGGGTACTACTACGAACGCAACTGACCGGGCGGCCCCGAGCGAGAACGCGTTTCAGTTCTGACCTTCCGTCAGAATGGAACGTGTTCTACTCTGCCGCGCATGGGCATCGGAATCACACAGGAACAGCGGGAGTTGGCCGACGCGATGCGCGGCTGGGTGGCGCGCGCCGCGCCGCCCGAGGAAGTGCGCAAGCTGCTCGACACGGCCCCGCGGACCGGGGTGCGCCCCGCTTACTGGGACGCGCTCGTCGACTCCGGGCTGCTCGCGCCGCACCTGGAGGGCGGCACCCTCCTCGACCTGGCCGTCGTGGTCGAGGAGGCCGCCCGGGGGGCGCTCCCCGGGGCGTTCCTGCCGAGCGCGCTGGCGTCCGTACTCCTCCAGCTCGCCGGGGCCGCGCCGCTCGACGGGCGGGTCGGGGCCGCGGCGCTGGGGCCCGGGACACTGACCGCCGTGGCCGTCGAGGGGGGCGGTCACCTGCTCGACGGGACCGCGCCCCCGGTGCTCGGCGCGGGCGAGGCCGACCTGGTCGTGCTGGCCGCCGAGGCCGCGCACGGCACCCTGTGGTTCGCGGTGGACGCCGCCGCGCTGGACATCCGCACCCACGAGAGCGCCGACCCGACCCGGCCGACCGCCGAGGTGCGGGCGCGGGGAGTCTCCGTACCGCCCGGGCGGCTGCTGCCGCTGGAGGCGGCCCTCGTGCGGGACGCGGCCTGCGTGCTCTTCGCCGCCGACGCCTGCGGCACCGCTGCCTGGACGCTGCACACCGCCGCCGAGTACGCGAAGGTGCGCGAGCAGTTCGGGCGGCCCATCGGGCGGTTCCAGGGGATCAAGCACCTGTGCGCCGACATGCTGGTGCGCCTCGAACAGGCCCGCGCGCTCGCCTGGGACGCCGCCCAGGCCATGGACGAGGAGCCGGACGTACGGTCGCTGGCCGCCGCGCTCGCCGCCGGGACGGCCCTGGACGCCGCCTACAGCTGCGCCAAGGACTGCATCCAGGTGCTCGGCGGGATCGGCTTCACCTGGGAGCACGACGCCCACATCTACCTGCGCCGCGCCCTGGTCGCGCGCCAGCTCCTCGGCTCCGGCGACGGCCACCGGCTGCGGGCCGTGCGCCTCGCCGCGGGCGGCGCGCGGCGCGAACTGCGCCTGGAACTCCCGCC
>NZ_JBEOXE010000106.1:0-17407 GCF_040296485.1 Streptomyces sp. NPDC002138
CGCGAGGGCGGCGACCACATCGGCGCTCGCGATGGGCTGGAGGGGTGTCGCGGGCAGACGCACGGCGCTGTCGTCCGAGGTCCAGGACATCGTGGCCGCCACCGCCTTCGGAATCAGATGTTGCGGTAGACGTCGCGGCGGTCGCCGACCTTGACGACGAGGATGACCAGCTCGCCGTCAAGAACTTGATAGGCGATCCGATAGCTGCCGACCCGGAGCCGGTACAGGCCGGAGGGCCCGGTGAGCCTCTTGATGTCGGCGTCCTCACGGTACGGATCGTCTCCCAGTGCGGTCAGGGCGGTGAGGATCCGCATCGCGGCCGTCCTGTCGATCGCCCGGAGCTGCCGTTGCGCAGCGGTGGTGAACCGGAAGGCGTACTTCACGCCGCGCCGTCACCCCGTTCGCTGAACAGGTCGGCCAGCAGCTCGGCCATCGTCACGGTCGGTCCGCCTTCGGCGAGCACCGCCTCTGCCTCGCGTGCGAGCAGTTCGTCCGCCGCTTCTTCGAGCGCGTTGAAGTCCGCGATGGGGACGAGAGCCGCCACCGGCGCGCCGTTTCGCGTGATTATGGTCGGTGCGCCCTGTTCGGCACGGTTGATGTGGTCCGCGAAGTGGGCGCGGGCTTCGCGCACGGTGACGGCGTTCTCATCGCTCATGAACAGCAGTGTACGCGCCAATGTGTACACATGCCGGTTGCAGGGGCCGGTGCGGGTTCACGGGAAATGCTCGACGGCATCGCCTGGAGCGCGGCCTCGGCCGCGAAGTGACGGCGCCGGGTCGCCCGAGCCCGGATTCTCGGGCGGCCCGGTCCGCTCAAGGCGCGCGGTGGACGTCCCGGCGGTCGCCGAATGCGCCGCGCTCGGTGAACAGGTCCGCGTACAGCCGTGCCGGTAGGCGGCCTGAAGGGCCCCTCCGGGGGCCGAAAGACCCCCTGCGGAAACCAGGTTCGTGAAGTTCTTCACAAGGAAAAGAAGGCCGATGGGCCAAGCGAAGGGCCTTTGGACGGGTTTTCGAGGCTGTCAGGGGTGTTTCGCAGGGGTGTTCGTCTGAATCGCGGACAGTCGCGGGGTCCGTCCGTAGGTATCCACGAGAGGCCTGGTCTACCCCGTCGATAGGCCAGAGGGCCAGTTCAGAGCGGGTGCACAACGTCTCCCGACGGAGGGTGGTTCCCTGCCCGCGGCATGACCTCCGTCACGTGGGCCGCGCAGTGTAACAGAGGGGTACCAGCTCCTTGTGAAGGGGCTCACGAGCGCCCCCCCTTCGGGTGCTGGATACTCGTTCACATGAGCACCACGGAGCGTCCCAGGATCCTCGTTGTAGGCGGTGGGTACGTAGGTCTGTATGCAGCCAAGCGCATTCTGAAGAAGATGCGCTACGGCGAGGCGACCGTCACGGTCGTCGACCCGCGCTCGTACATGACCTACCAGCCCTTCCTCCCCGAAGTGGCCGCAGGCAGCATCTCGCCTCGGCACGTCGTCGTCCCGCTGCGACGCGTGCTGCCCAAGGCAGAGGTTCTCACCGGCCGGGTCACCAGCATCGACCAGGACCGCAAGGTCGCCGTCGTCACGCCGCTCGTCGGCGAGGCGTACGAGCTGCCCTTCGACTACCTGGTGATCGCGCTCGGCGCCGTTTCCCGCACCTTCCCGATCCCCGGCCTCGCCGAACAGGGCATCGGTATGAAGGGCGTCGAAGAGGGCATCGGTCTGCGCAATCACGTCCTCGAACAGCTCGACAAGGCCGAGTCCACGACGGACGAGGACGTCCGCCGCAAGGCCCTCACCTTCGTCTTCGTCGGCGGCGGCTTCGCCGGCGCGGAGACCATAGGCGAGGTCGAGGACATGGCCCGCGACGCCGCGAAGTACTACACCACGATCAAGCGCGAGGACATGCGCTTCATCCTGGTGGACGCGGCCGACAAGATCCTTCCCGAGGTCGGGCCCAAGCTCGGCACCTGGGGCAAGGAGCACCTCGAGTCGCGCGGCATCGAGATCTACCTCAACACCTCCATGGACTCCTGCGTGGACGGCCACGTGGTGCTGAAGAACGGCCTCGAGGTCGACTCCAACACCCTGGTGTGGACCGCGGGCGTCAAGCCCAACCCGGTGCTGGCCCGCTACGGCCTGCCGCTCGGCCCCCGCGGCCACGTGGACGCCGGCGCCAACCTCCAGGTCACCGGCACCGACTACATCTGGGCCGCGGGCGACAACGCCCAGGTCCCGGACATGGCGGCCCGCAAGGCCGGCGTCGAGAACGCCTGGTGCCCGCCGAACGCCCAGCACGCGCTGCGCCAGTCCAAGGTCCTCGCGGACAACGTCATCTCGGGCATGCGGGGCTTCCCGCAGGGCGAGTACGCGCACGCCAACAAGGGTGCGGTGGCGGGCCTCGGCCTCCACAAGGGCGTCGCGATGATCGTCATGGGCGGCATGAAGATCAAGCTCAAGGGCCGGCTCGCCTGGTACATGCACCGTGGCTACCACGGCATGGCCATGCCGACCTGGAACCGCAAGATCCGCGTCTTCGCCGACTGGACCCTCGCGATGTTCCTCAAGCGCGAGGTCGTCTCCCTCGGAGCGCTGGAGACCCCGCGCGAGGAGTTCTACGAGGCCGCCAAGCCGGCCCCGGCTCCGGCCGCGGTCACCGCTCCCGCCGAGAAGGCCAAGGCCTCCTGACCCGGGCCTGACCGGAACGATCCCAGTACGACCCCGAAGGGGCCTCCCGCCATCCGTGGTGCGGGCGGCCCCTTCGGTGCGTCCCGGCTCGGCCCGGTGCGGTGCGGCCCGGCGCGGCGCGGCCCGTACAGGCCCGTACCGGCACGTCCCCGGCCCGTACCGGCGTGTCGCGCCCCGCTTACCCCGTGTGCGCGGTGGGTAGAGGCAAGGGTCGGAGCCTTACTGGAGGTGTGCGCCATGACCGACGCCGCGCCGCGGCTGGCCGCTCTTGCCGAGACCCTGCTGGGTGCCCCCCTGCCCGCCCGGATCCGCGCCTGGGACGGCAGCGAGGCGGGCCCGCCCGCCGGCCCCGTCCTCGTGATCCACCACCGGCGCGCCCTGCGCCGCATGCTGTGGAAACCCGGCGAAGTGGGCCTGGCCCGGGCCTGGGTGGCCGGCGACCTGACCGTCGAGGGCGATCTGTACGACCTCCTCGACCGGGTGTCGGGGCTGCTCTGGCAGCGCCCCGCCGACCCCGGGGCCGAGAGCGCCGCCCCGCCCGGCGGCCGCGCCTCCCGGACGCTGGCCGCGGCCGCCGGGGCGCTGGAACTCGTACGCGATCCCGACAGACGGGCCGCGCTGCGGGAGCTGGCGACGCTCGCCGGGCCGCTGCCGCCGCCCGCGCCGCCCGGCGAGGAGGTCGCCCGGCGCGGCGGCCCCCGGCACACGCGGACCCGCGACCGGCGGGCGATCAGCCACCACTACGACGTCGGCAACGACTTCTACGCCCTCGTCCTCGGCCCCTCCATGGTCTACTCCTGCGCCTACTGGACCCCCGGCGGCGATCTGGAGGGCGCCCAGCGCGACAAGCTGGACCTGGTCTGCCGCAAGCTCGGGCTGCGCCCCGGCGACCGGCTGCTCGACGTGGGCTGCGGCTGGGGCTCGATGGTCCTGCACGCGGCCCGCGAGTACGGCGTCCGCGCCACCGGCATCACCCTCTCGCGGGAGCAGGCCGCCTTCGCCCGCAAGCGGATCGCCGAGGAGGGCCTGACCGACCGGATCGAGATCCGGGTCCAGGACTACCGGGACGTCACGGACGGGCCGTACGACGCGATCTCCTCCATCGGGATGGCCGAACACGTCGGCTCCGCCCGCTACCGCGAGTACGCCCGCGACCTGTACGCCCTGCTGCGCCCCGGCGGCCGGCTGCTGAACCACCAGATCGCGCGCCGGCCCGAACCCGGCCCGGCCGGGGAGGCGGCGTACCGGATCGACCCGTTCATCGACGCCTACGTCTTCCCCGACGGGGAGCTGTCCCCGCTGGGCACCACGGTGGGGGAGCTGGAGCGGGCGGGCTTCGAGGTGCGCGACGTCGAGGCGCTGCGCGAGCACTACGCGCTGACCCTGCGGGCCTGGGTCACCCGGCTGGAGGACCACTGGGAGGAGGCGGTCCGGCTCACCTCGCCCGGCCGGGCGCGGGTCTGGCTGCTGTACATGGCCGCCTCCGCGCTGGGCTTCGAGCAGAACCGGCTCGGGGTCAACCAGGTGCTGGCGGTGCGCGCCGCCCGGGACGGGAGCGCCGGGCTGGCACCGCGCACGCGGGAGTGGCTGGGGTAGGCACGTACGCACCCGGGCACGCACGCACCTGGGCACGCACGCACCTGGGCACGTACGCCGAAGGGCCCCGCGACCGGGCGTGGTCGTGGGGCCCTTCGGCAGTCCCGGCCGGAGCCGGGCTACTCGGTCTTGATGGCGGTCAGCATGTTCAGCCGGGCCGCGCTGCGCGCCGGCCACATGGCGGCCAGGACGCCGACCACGGCGGCGAGCAGGAGGAAGATGCCGATCCGGTCCCAGGGCAGGACCAGCGCGTAGCCGGGGATCGTCTCGGTGAGCGTGGAGCCGACCGCCCAGGCGAGGAAGACGCCGATGCCGACGCCGAGGATCGCGCCGAAGAGCGAGATCACGACCGCCTCCAGGCGGATCATGTTCTTGACCCGGCCGCGGTCCAGGCCGATCGCCCGCAGCATGCCGATCTCCTGGGTCCGCTCGAAGACGGACATCGCGAGGGTGTTGACGACACCGAGCACCGAGATGATCAGCGCCATGCCGAGCAGGCCGTACATGATGTTCAGGGCGATGTTGATCACGCCGCCCAGCTCGTCGCGCATGTCCTGCTGGGTGGCGACGGTCATCGCCGGGTTCTTGCCGAGCGCGTCGACGACCTTCTTCTCCGCGGCCGCGGAGGCGCCGCCGTCGGTGTTGACGTAGACGTAGCGGACGTACTCCTCCTCGGAGTGGGCGCCCAGCACCTTGTTGTCGATCAGGTACGAGGAGATCAGGCCCTCGGCGTCCTTGTAGACGGCGCCGACCTTGAGCGCGGCCTTCTGGCCGTCGTCGAAGCGGGCGTCGAGGGTGGAGCCGACCGAGAGGCCGCGTTCCTTGGCCTCCTTCTCGGCGACCGCGATCTCACCCTTGCCCAGGCTGTTCAGCGAACCGCTGACGGTCTCGATGCTGAGCACGTTCGCCAGGGTCGCCGCGTTGACGCCGGAGGCGCCCCGGAAGCTGTCCCCGACCCGGAAGGAGCCCTCCGCGACCGGGGTGACGTCCGTGATGCCGGGGGCCTTGGCGAGGGCCTCGGCCACGGACTTGTCGAGGCCGCCGGCGCGGACGCCCTCGGACATGGAGACCCGGTAGTCGGCCTTGATCTTGTCCGTGCTCAGCCGGTCGATGGCCTTGCCCATGGTGATGCCGAGCACCGACAGCGAGGTGACCAGGGTCAGGCCGATGGCCAGGGAGGCGGCGGTGACGGCGGTGCGGCGCGGATTGCGCACGGCGTTCTGCGCGGCCAGCTTGCCGGGGACCCCGAAGACCTTCTGCAGCGGCGGCCGCAGGGCGCCGATGACCGGGCGCGACAGCAGCGGGAGCAGCACGATCAGACCGAGGAGCAGGAAGAACGCGCCCCCGCCGATGCTCCACCGGCCGTCGCCGCCGCCCTGGGAGACACCGAGGAAGACGAGGCCGAAACCGATGGTGGAGAGGATGCCGCCGAAGATGTTGCGCAGCAGCAGGGACTTCGAGGAGGCCGGGAGGTGGGCGCTGCCCATGGCCGCGACCGGGGCGATCCGGCCGGTGCGCCAGGCGGGGAACACGGCGGCGACGACGGTGACGACGACGCCGATGACCAGGGCCGCCAGGATGGTGGACGGGGCGATCACGAGGTCGCCGCCGGGCAGCTTCGCGGCGAAGGCGTTCATGGCGGAGCGCATCCCGATCGCCAGGCCGATGCCCGTGACCAGGCCGATGACGGCGGAGATCACGCCGATGACGAGGGCCTCGGCGAGCACCGAGCGCATGACCTGGCCGCGGGCGGCGCCGACGGCGCGCAGCAGGGCGAGCTCCCGGGTGCGCTGGCTGACCAGCATGGTGAAGGTGTTGTAGATCAGGAAGACGCCGACGAAGAGCGAGATGCCCGCGAAGGTGAGCAGCATGTTGCTCATGCCGCCCATGTTCGTCTCGATGTCCTTGGCCTGCTGATCGGCCAGCACGGCGCCGGTCTGGGCCGTGGCGTTCTTGCCGAGGAGCGGCTTGATGTCCGTGAGCAGCTTGTCGGCGGAGGTGCCCGCCTTCGCGGCGACGGCCAGCTCCTGGTAGAAGCCGGGCTTGAGGTACATCTGCTGCGCCGCGGGGGTGGTGAACAGCACGAGGCTGCCGCCGGCCTTGACCTCGCCGTCCTCGGTGGTGAAGACACCGCTGAGGGTGTACTCCTTCACCGGGCCGTTGGTGGCCACCCGGACCTTGTCGCCGACCTTGTACTTGCCGGCGGCCGCGGTCTCCTTGTCGAGGGCGATCTGGTCGGCCCCGACCGGGCCGGCGCCCTCGGTGAAGGTGGAGCGCGGGTCCTTGCCGTCCTTGCCGGGGGCGAAGTTGGAGCCCTTGTTCGACCAGCCCTGGCCGAGCAGCTTGCCGTTCTCGTCACCGACTCCGGCGAAGCCGGAGATCCGGCCCGAGACCGACGCGACGCCCGCGGTCCCGGCGACCTTGTCGAGGGTCTGCTGGCTGATGCCGGGGTCGCCCTCCTTCTGGCCGTTGTCGCCCCGGGTCTGGCCGTACGAGCTGACGGAGACGGCGATGCCGTCGTAGCTCTTCGCGGCCTGGCCGCTCAGGGACTTCTTGAGGGTGTCGGTGAAGACGAGGGTGCCGGAGACGAACGCGACGCCGAGGGTGACGGCGAGCACCGTCATCAACAGCCTGGCCTTGTGCGCGAGGACGTTGCGCAGGGCGGTACGGAACATGGGTATGTCAGTCCTGGTGCTGGAAGTCTGGGAGGTGGCTTCGTGGGGCCCGCGCGGGGGCCCGCGACCGGATCAGCTCGTACGGCCCTTGGCGTCGAAGGCCTTCATGCGGTCCAGCACGCCGTCCGCGGAGGGGCTGATCATCTCGTCCACGATCCGGCCGTCGGCGAGGAAGATCACGCGGTCCGCGTAGGAGGCGGCGACCGGGTCGTGCGTGACCATCACGACGGTCTGGCCCAGCTCGCGGACGGAGTTGCGCAGGAAGCCGAGGACCTCGGCGCCCGAGCGGGAGTCCAGGTTTCCGGTCGGCTCGTCACCGAAGATGATCTCGGGGCGGGAGGCCAGGGCGCGGGCCACGGCCACGCGCTGCTGCTGGCCGCCGGAGAGCTGGGTCGGGCGGTGGCCGAGGCGGTCGGCGAGACCGACCATGGAGATGACCGAGTCGAGCCACTGCTTGTCGGGCTTGCGGCCCGCGATGTCCATGGGCAGCGTGATGTTCTCCAGCGCCGTCAACGTCGGCAGCAGGTTGAACGCCTGGAAGATGAAGCCGATCTTGTCCCGGCGCAGCTGGGTGAGCTGCTTGTCCTTCAGGCTCCCCAGCTCGGTCTCGCCTATCCGCACGGAGCCGCCGGAGAAGGTGTCCAGACCCGCGACGCAGTGCATCAGCGTGGACTTGCCGGAGCCGGAGGGGCCCATGATCGCGGTGAACTGGCCCTGGGCGAAGTCCACGGAGACGTTGTCGAGGGCGACCACCTGGGTCTCGCCCTGGCCGTACACCTTCGAGAGCTGCGTGGCGCGGGCGGCCACGGCCTGAGTGGTGTGCGGGGCGTAGTTCATGGTGGTCACGGGGGCTCCTCCGAGGGGCGATCTGACGGACTGGCGGGACTGTTTCCATCCTCGCCGCGCCCACCCCCGCCCCGGATCAGCCGCCGTGCTTGTTCGTGGGGCCACTGGAGTCTGACCGCCGGACCGCCGGAGTCCTCCTCTGGTATGACAGGCTCCCCGGCCGACCGCCCGTACGGACCGGCGCGCCCGCTCGCGGGCCACGGCCCCGCCCGGGACCGGGAGACGGCCGGGGCAGGCGCGGGGCGCGTACGGGGCGTCTCAGGGGCGGGCCGGGGGCGGGGTGGTGCGGGGTGGCGTCCGTGGTGGCGCGGGGGGTGGCGGGGGCCGTCGAAATCCCGTCAATCCCACGGCGGGGGTGATCGTCGTCCACAGGGCGGCGACCCCGGGTTCTCGGCCTGACGGTCCCTCAAGCGCCAATAAAATCAGACAACATCGGAAAGAAGGCCAGGCAGGCGCATGGGTGTTCCGGGTTACGCTCGCCACGGCGCTCAAGCGCTTCCCGCGGGAGCCGCTGGACCTGGCCCGGATGGTGGAATGCAGACACGGCGAGCTTAAACCTCGCTGGCTTAGGCCGTGCCGGTTCGAGTCCGGCTCCGGGCACTCCCGCTCTTCTCCGCTCGCTCCCGTGTGACATCCCTGCGCTTCGTCATGCCTTCTTCTAAGATCCTCCTTCAGCAGTAGGGTGATTTTTTTGCGAGCGCATTACCCTTGACGCAACAGGCCGCACACCGTGGCCATGGAGGAGTGAGATGAGGAGCAGCAACCCGGTCTTCTCGCGACGGGGGTTCAGCCGCGACAACGGCGGCTACGCGGGCTTTGACGCGCAGCAGGCCGGGACCGCGACCAACCCGTATGCGACGAACCCGTACGCGGTCGACGCCCAGACCGGCATGCCCCAGGCACCGGTCCGCGGCAACGCGATGACCATGGACGACGTCGTGAGCCGTACGGCCATGACGCTCGGCACGGTCGTCCTGACGGCGGTCGTCGCCTGGCTCGCCCTCCCGGTCGACCCCGCGAACATCAACAAGTCGTACGGCATCGCGATCGGCGCGGCGCTCATCGCGTTCGTCCTCGCGCTGGTCCAGTCCTTCAAGCGCAAGCCGGTCCCGGCGCTGATCCTGGCCTACGCGGCGTTCGAGGGCGTCTTCCTCGGCGTCATCAGCTCGGCCACCAGCACCTACATCGGCCAGGGCGTGGTCGTCCAGGCCGTGCTCGGCACCATGTGCGTCTTCGCGGGCGTGCTGTTCGCGTACAAGATGCGCTGGATCCGCGTCACCCGCCGGTTCTACGGGTTCGTGATGGCCGCCGCGATGGGCTTCATGCTCCTCATGGTCGTCAACCTGCTGTTCTCGGTCTTCGGCGGCGGCGACGGCCTCGGCTTCCGGTCCGGCGGCCTCGGCATCCTCTTCGGTGTCATCGGCATCATCCTGGGCGCCTGCTTCCTCGCCCTCGACTTCAAGCAGGTCGAGGACGGCGTGCAGTACGGCGCTCCCCGCGAGGAGTCCTGGCTGGCGGCCTTCGGCCTCACCATGACCCTGGTGTGGATCTACCTGGAGATGCTGCGCCTGCTGTCGATCCTCAAGGGCGACTAGTACCGCCCCGCAGGACAGTGCGTACGACAAGGCCCCGCGAGCAGCGCTCGCGGGGCCTTGTCGCATGTCGGGGGTGTACCGGGATCGGGGGCAGGGATCGGGGACGGGGGTGACGCGGGGAGGGTGCTCAGCCGAACTTTCTGGCGGCCCTGCGCAGGTCGTACTCGTGGATGATCGCTTTGGCCTGGCCGTACGACAGCTCGTGCGCGCCGAGCAGCCAGCTGACCTTGTCCTCGAACCGGAGGAGGGAGGGGCCCTCGTCGACGGTGCGGAGCCAGTCGGAAAGATCACGACCGGTGGTCTGGGGAATTCTGGAGATCATGTTCCGGTGGGTGGGCTCGGAGAACTCTACGGACATGGGCGCCTCCGGAGGTATCGCCGTACTGTCTCTTCACGTCACCGTGCCTGACCGTTCGCCCGTTGGCAATGGTGCCCGGGCGGCGCGTAAGGTCGGCCGCGTGCTTGATACCGCGCCCCTGACCGCCGTCGTGGAACGTTTCGCCGACCGGCTCCGCTCCGCCCCGCAGAGCCGTCTCCAGCGCGGAGCCGCCGCCGAGGGACTGGCCCTCGCCCGCGAGCTGTCCGTACGGGCGCAGCGCCTGGAGGGCCCGGTCGGCGCGGCCGGGCCGCGCGAGATGCCGGACGCCGGGATCTTCGTCGTCGGCGATCAGCTGGCGGTGGCCGGCCTCGACCTGGCCGAGGCGCTGCGCACGGCGCCCCCGCAGAGGTCCCCGGACGGCACGAAGGCCCCGTCCGAGGTGCTGGACGAGGCCGTGCGGCTGGTGGAGCGGGCGGAAGTCAGAGCGATGCGATGACGCGGTCCGCGAGGATGTAGACGTTGTCGTCGGGGTCCCCCGCGTCACCGCAGGAGAAGGTCAGCGCGTAGGCGCCGGAGATGCCGGAGCCGCCCAGCAGGACGGGCGCGGTGCCGGAGCGCAGGGCCTCGGCGAGGCGCTCCGCGGTCTCCCGGTGGCCCGGGGTCATGCACAGCGTGGTGCCGTCGGTGAAGACGTACACGTCGAGGGTGCCCAGCGGGCCGGGACGGACGTCGGCCAGCGCCGTACGGGCCTCCGCCAGCTCTTCCAGCCGGCTGACCGTGCGCTCGTGGTCGGCGCCGGGCGCGGAGGCCTGGACCGGCACGAAGTCCGGGTGCGAGGGGTGGCGGCGGCGGGCCGCGGCCAGCTCGGCGGAGTCCTCGGGGTAGGCCGGGTAGGCGTAGTCGTCGGCCTCGTCCGCCAGGAGGGGCTCCAGGCCCACCAGGTCGGCCTGCCGGGGCAGGAAGACCGGGTTCTCCTCGGCGAGCTCGCCGAGCCCGGGCAGGCCGCCCAGCAGCGACGGAGCGTCGGCGGCGTCGCGGGCCTCCTGCGCGGCCCAGAAGGCGCGCGCCTCGGCCAGCTCGCGCTCGCGCTCCTCGGCGAGGGCATCGGCCACGGCGGCCCGTATCTCGGCGGCGGGGGACGCGACGGCGCCGCGGGCGTGCGGCACGGTCGTGGCGCGGGGGTGCGCCGAAACCAGCAGCTCACCGCGCAGGGCCGTGACCTGCTTGCGCAGGCCGTGGACTGCGTGCAGGGCGGCGGCGCCCACGGCCGTGGCAGCGGCCGTGGTCAGCAGCAGGGCAAGAGACATGGCGCTCACTGACTAACTCCTGATGTATTCGATCCCCCGACTTCCTACATCAGCTTGTCCCGACCTGGGAATGGCTTGCAGTGCATTACGTCATGAATTGGACAGGTCTTTCGTCCCGAGGCCTCCTACCGGATCCCCTCTGACCTGCGGAAATGCCGATCCCCCAGGACATAGGTCACATCCTGGGGGAGATTCGGTCACAGGTCGGCCGCGACGGGATTAGATCCGGTGTCAGTACGGCGTGAGGATCGGCGGGTTTTCCTTGGGGCGGTTGGGCCGCCCGGGGGAAATGATCAGCCGAGGAGCTCGAACTAGCTCAGTCGTTCGATAACCATCGCCATGCCCTGGCCGCCGCCCACGCACATCGTCTCCAGGCCGAACTGCTTGTCGTGGAACTGGAGGCTGTTGATGAGGGTGCCGGTGAGGCGGGCGCCCGTCATCCCGAACGGGTGACCGACGGCGATGGCGCCGCCGTTGACGTTCAGCCGGTCCAGGTCCACGCCGAGGTCGCGGTAGGACGGGATCACCTGGGCCGCGAAGGCCTCGTTGATCTCGACGAGGTCGATGTCGCCGATGGTCAGGCCGGCGCGCTGGAGGGCCTGCTTCGACGCCTCGACCGGGCCGAGGCCCATGATCTCGGGGGAGAGGCCGGTGACGCCGGTGGAGACGATGCGGGCCAGCGGGGTCAGGCCCAGCTCCCGCGCCTTGGTGTCGCTCATGATGACCAGCGCGGCCGCGCCGTCGTTGAGCGGGCAGCAGTTGCCGGCCGTGACCAGGCCGTCGGGGCGGAAGACGGGCTTGAGGCCCTGTACGCCCTCCAGGGTGACCCCGGCGCGCGGGCCGTCGTCCGCGGAGACCACGGTGCCGTCCGGCGTCGTCACGGGGGTGATCTCGCGCTCCCAGAAGCCGTTCTTGATGGCGGCCTCGGCGAGGTTCTGCGAGCGGACGCCGAACTCGTCCATGTCCTGGCGGGTCACGCCCTTGAGGCGGGCCAGGTTCTCGGCGGTCTGCCCCATCGCGATGTAGGCGTCCGGGATCAGGCCGTCCTCGCGCGGGTCGTGCCAGGTCGAGCCCTCGCTGGCGGCCACGGCGGCCGTACGGGCCTCCGCGTCGGCGAAGAGCGGGTTGTGGGTCTCGCGGATGTCCGAGGAGCCGTTGACGGAACGGGAGACCATCTCGACGCCCGCCGAGATGAAGACGTCGCCCTCGCCCGCCTTGATGGCGTGCAGCGCCATCCGGGAGGTCTGGAGCGAGGAGGAACAGTAACGGGTGAGCGTCATGCCCGGCAGGTGGTCCATGCCCATCTGCACGGCGACGATCCGGCCCAGGTTGCTGCCCTGCTCGCCACCCGGCAGGCCGCAGCCCAGCATCAGGTCGTCGATGTCGCGCGGGTCGAGCTCCGGGATCTTCGCGAGGGCGGCCTGGACGATCGTGGCGGTCAGGTCGTCCGGGCGCAGGTCCTTGAGGGAGCCCTTGAAGGCCCGGCCGATGGGGGAGCGGGCGGTGGAAACGATGACGGCTTCGGGCATCGGGACTCCAAGGGGTGGGTTGCGGTTGTGCCGGGACCGCATGTGAAGTTACCGGCCCGTACCGTCGAGGTCACCGCCCTTGCCGTGTGACGAGCACCGCATCAGGGACTATTTCAGCCTCGCCCTGACGGGCTGTTCGGGGCGTCCGGGAGGGCCCGGTCGCCGTCCGCGCGCGCCGCGGCGGTGTCCGGATGCGAGGCGGCGTCCCCCTCGGCGCCCGGCAGCCGCCGCCTGCGCCGGTGCTTGAGCAGGGCCCAGGGGGCGCGGGCGGCCGTGACCTCGGTGCCCGCCTGGTTCGCGGCGGCCGAGGCGGCCTTGGCCACCGGGAGCATGTCCTCGTCGCGCGAGACGTCCAGCCGGTCGGACTCGGGCCACAGGGAGAGCGTCGCGCACAGGGTCGGCAGGACGGCCATCGCGGCGGTCGCGTACCCCTCGGCGGACGGGTGGTAGGAGTCCGGACCGAACATCTCGCGCGGGTTCGCGGCGAACTCGGGGCCCAGCAGGTCCCCCATCGAGACCGTACGGCCGCCCTGGGCCACCACCCCGATGGTCTGCGCGGCGGCCAGCTGCCGGGACACCCGGCGGGCCACCCAGCGCAGCGGCTGGTACACCGGCTCGATCGTGCCCAGGTCGGGACAGGTGCCGACCACGACCTCGGTCCCCGCCAGCCGCAGCCGCTTCACCGCGGCCGTCAGCAGCCGCACGGACTGGGTGGGCGGCATCCTGCGGGTCACGTCATTGGCCCCGATCATCACGACGGCGACGTCGGGGGCCTTCTCGCCGTGGTCCAGCAGCAGCGACACCTGACGGTCGAGATCGTCCGACATGGCCCCCGACAGCGCCACGTTCCGCAGCCGCACCGGCCGCTCCGCCACCGCCGCCAGCCCCGAGGCCAGCAGCGCGGCCGGGGTCTGCCGGGCGCGCCGCACACCGAGCCCCGCCGCCGTGGAATCGCCCAGCATGGCGAGGCTCAGCGGGCCGGGACTCAGCTCCGGGCCGCCGAATTCGCTCCCGTACAGCCCGTCCGCGCGCGGCGGATCGGGCAGTCCGGCGCCCACGGTCCGCTTCGCCAGCTGTACCTCGGCGACCACCAGTCCCACCGCGGCGGCCCCGAGCAGACCGAGCCCGCCGCCGCCGTACGCCGCGCCCGCCGCGATCCGGCGGGCCGTTCTCGCCCTCGACACTTCAGGTCACCCTCCTTGCCTCTGCTGGCTTACCTGCCCCGTAGTGCCGCTGCTCCAATCCCTTTCCGCTTAGTCTGGCCAGACCTCCCGGAGAACCCGTGGAGTCCCCTCCTTGGAGAACATGGTGCAATTCCACGACTCGATGATCAGCCTCGTCGGCAACACCCCGCTGGTGAAGCTCAACCGCGTGACCGAAGGCATCCAGGCCACCGTCCTGGCCAAGGTCGAGTACTTCAACCCGGGCGGATCCGTGAAGGACCGCATCGCCCTGCGCATGATCGAGGCGGCCGAGCAGAGCGGCGCGCTCAAGCCCGGTGGCACCATCGTGGAGCCCACGAGCGGCAACACCGGTGTAGGACTCGCCATCGTGGCCCAGCAGAAGGGCTACAAGTGCATCTTCGTCTGCCCTGACAAGGTGTCGACGGACAAGATCAATGTGATGCGCGCGTACGGCGCCGAGGTCGTGGTCTGCCCGACCGCCGTCGACCCCGAGCACCCGGACTCGTACTACAACGTGTCCGACCGCCTCGCGCGCGAGCCCGGCGCCTGGAAGCCGGACCAGTACAGCAACCCGAACAACCCGCGCTCGCACTACGAGACCACCGGTCCCGAGCTGTGGGAGCAGACGGACGGGAAGATCACGCACTTCGTCGCGGGCGTCGGCACCGGCGGCACGATCTCCGGCACCGGCGGCTACCTCAAGGAGGTGAGCGGTGGCAGCGTCAAGGTCATCGGCGCCGACCCCGAGGGCTCCGTGTACTCGGGCGGCTCGGGCCGTCCGTACCTCGTCGAGGGTGTCGGCGAGGACTTCTGGCCGTCCGCCTACGACCGCAACGTGACGGACGAGATCATCGCGGTGTCCGACAAGGACTCCTTCCAGATGACCCGCCGCCTCGCCAAGGAAGAGGGCCTGCTGGTCGGCGGTTCCTGCGGGATGGCCGTCGTGGCCGCGCTGAAGGCCGCCGAGAGCCTGGGCCCGGACGACGTGGTCGTCGTCCTGCTGCCGGACAGCGGCCGCGGCTACATCAGCAAGATCTTCAACGACGAGTGGATGGCCGGGCACGGCTTCCTGGAGGACGCGGGCCCCTCGGCCCGCATCGGCCAGGTGCTCGCGGACAAGGAGGGCGGCATCCCGTCCCTCGTCCACATGCACCCGGAGGAGACCGTCGGCGAGGCGATCGAGGTGCTGCGCGAGTACGGCGTCTCGCAGATGCCGATCGTCAAGCCGGGCGCGGGGCACCCGGACGTGATGGCCGCCGAGGTCATCGGTTCGGTGGTGGAGAAGGAGCTGCTGTCGGCGCTGTTCGCGCAGCGTGCCTCGCTCACGGACCCGCTGGAGAAGCACATGAGCGCCCCGCTGCCGCAGGTCGGCTCCGGCGAGTCGGTGGCCGAGCTGATGGCGGTCCTGGGTACGGCGGACGCGGCGATCGTCCTGGTCGAGGGCAAGCCGACCGGCGTCGTGAGCCGTCAGGACCTCCTGGCGTTCCTGGCGCGCGGGACGAAGTAGCGGCCCGCGCGGCCTGGGGCGGGGGCTTCGTGCAATCGGTACGGGGCCGTCACGTCGTGGCAGCACCGGCTTAACACGGGCCGGGCACAGTGGTGGTCGTCGGAAGGAAACCTGACGGATCCGGGAACGGGTCCGGACGGTTCTTCCGGCCCCACGAGCGGCGTATCGCGACTCCGGAGCGGCTCCCGGACCGCGGCGCGTCACGGACGCGGACGGCCCTGACCCGGCCCGTGTCCCGAGCGGGGGCCGCCGTCGTCCCGCCCCCCGGCCAACCGGGGGTGCGGCGGCCCCCGCCCAACTCCCCTTCCCGGGCTGCGCCCGGCCTCTTTCCGGGGCTGCGCCCGACCCCTTTCCCGGGCTGCGCCCGACCCCTTTCCCGGGCTGCGCCCGACCCCTTTCCCGGGCTGCGTCGGGCTCCTTTCCCGGGCTGCGCCCAACTCCCTTTCCCGGGCTGCGCCTGAGACGCCCCTCGGCTGTGCCTCTACTGTCTCCGGACTGCGCCAGGCCAAATCCAGCCTCGCCGGCGTTTGAGGCGCCGCCGGAGGCGCTGGGGTGGAACCCGGCCCTCACTTGTTTGGCGTGCCCGGCCATGTCAGCCTCGCCGGAGGCGCTGGGGCTGGACCCGGCCCTCACTTGTCTGGCGCTGCCCATGGGTTCGGGCCTGCGGGCCGTGGGGCCTCCGGCGGCGCCTCAAACGCCGGCGGGGCTGGGTTGGGCCGGCGGGGCTGGAGTTGGCCAGGCGGGGCTGGCGCTGGCTAGGACTTGTCCGGCCGAGCACGGCCGGAGGTGTTCACCGGCGGCGTCCCGGTCTCTAGCCGGTCACCGGTGGCGCCCCTACTGTGAGGGCATGGCGACGCGGAGGCCGGGGATGCCCGGCGAGGTGGAGCGGGGAGCTGCGGGGACGACCGATGTGGTGCTGCGGGAAGGTGGCGGTTCCTGGCTGACGCTGCCGCGTTCGGTGGGCCGCGCCGCGACGACCGGCCTGTTGGCGGGGCTCGTCGGGCTCGTTCTCGCTGTGCCGACGGCGGCCGCTGTCCTGCTCTCCGGCAGGGGATGGGCAGCGATGTGGGTGGTGGCGTTGTGGATGGAGTCGGCAGCGGTGGCGGTGGGCTTCACGGGCGGGCTTGCCTCGGCCTGTTTCCGGGTGCACCGGATCACGTTCTCGCCTTCCTCCGACGACGGCCCCCTCATGACGCGGGTCGTGCGGGGCCTTCGGGCCGGCCCGTGGAAGGTGGGGGAGGGGCCGATCCGGCTGCGTCTGGAACAGGTGATCGAGGAACCGTGCGGCGACGATCCCAATCCCGCCACCACTGTCGTGAGCTTGCGGGTGATCCGGGACGATAGTGACATCGGCCGGGCGGTTCTCCCGCCGGGCACCGACGTGCCCCGGCTCGGAGCGGCTTGGGAAGAGGCGCTGGGATCGTCCGTCGTCATCGAACTCCACGTCAGGCGCAAGACCCGCCCCAGGGTCACTCGCCGAGCGGACCGCGGCGGATTCACCGGCATCAGCGGCGCCGGGGGATACAGCTGCGGGGGCGGCAGCGGCGGAGGCTAAGGGCTTGTCCGGTCGATCATGTACGGAGCCAGATGGCGAGGGCTGCGGCAGTCGCAGTTCCGAGGAAGACGTAGCCGCGCTTGTCGTAGCGGGTGGCCACGGCTCGTGAGTGCTTGAGCCGGTTGATCGCCCGTTCGACGGTGTTGCGTTTCTTGTACCGCTCTTCGTCGAAGCCAGGCGGCCGTCCGCCGCGTGGGCCACTGCGCAGGCGGGCGGCCTGGCTGTCGGTCTTCTCCGGAATCGTGTGCCGGATGCCCACCAGGCGGGCGACGAGGCTCTGCCACGCGGTCTCGTTCTGGTGTTCCGCCGTCGGGTCCCCCTTTGACGCGGGTGCCGGCGGCGCTTCGGTGCGGGCACCGGCGGCGTGCTGATGCGCCCGCACGACGGTGGAGTCGACCGAGATGTCCCAGTCGATCTCCCCGGCCGCATCGGCCTCCGCCTGGACCTGCTGCAGCAGGCGTTCCCAGGTTCCATCGGCCGACCACAGGCGGTGGCGTTCATAGACCGTCTTCCATGATCGGCCGGACAAGTCCTAGTAGTGCTTTGTTACGTGCTGTCGTAGGGCTGTCTGGTGGGTTGTCGGCAGGTGAGGCAGGTGCCGGTCCAGGTGGTGATGAGGTGTTGGA